>JAGTRY010000068.1 GCA_018262235.1 Pseudomonadota bacterium | reverse complement strand
CAAGCCAGGCAGCGCTCGGCCACTTCGGCCCAGCGCGGATGCTCCAGCAAGCCCCCGAATCGCGCCAGATCCGGGGCCGCCGGCAAGGCCCGTTGTTGATTGCGACATTGCTGGATCTGCCCCCAGGCGGCCTGAATCTGCACAGTGGAAGCAGGCTCCAGCGGCAAATCAACCAGGATCACGGCGCCACGCGTACTGCCGATGCGCACCAGATATCCTTCTTCGAGTTCATCAAGCAGGATGTCGTAGCCGCTGACAACCTCCGGCCCGTCGCCGGTAGAGACACAAAAACAGGTGGCCGCGGCATGGCTGCAATTCACTGCGACCAGCAACAGTTTTTCACGGCGAGCCCGGTAATAGGGATCCACAAACGTGCCACGCAGGAAATGCGCATCCTGAATTTCCAGGGCGGCCAGATCGCAGGCCCGCACGCCAAGGATTGCCGTTTTGGCCGCTTCGCGCAGCACTGCTTCGAAATGCACGCGTCCTTCCTTGTGGACCACACGCCAGAGTTTTTCACGCGGGGCATACACAAAAGGCTTGATTGCCGAGGAAGTGTTGGCCCACCCGAAATAGCGGGGCGAGCCATTCGTCTGGAGGCGGTATTGGCCCGGTGCCTGGCGATCCGTCAGGCCTTGCGGCAGATCTTCCACACCATCGATTTCGCGATAGACCAGGCCTCCCTGCCCCGTTTCCTGCCGGGGCCCGATCACGCGGTAACCGGCGTCCCGGATCGCCTCGATCAGTCCGGCCAGCGCGGCACGGGGGAAATAACGCATGTCGTTCATCAATCGGCTCCAGACAGGTAACACGAAGATGCACATCAATGTCAGTGCAGTTGTACATAGCGGCTGCGGTTTCGATCCTATAATGGTGTTCCAACGGGCAGGCAAAAGCTGCCCATCCGGCCTTCAAGGTTTTTTTATCCCTCTGCCTCACGTCTGAACCGCTGCCATGTGCTTGAGTGTTCCCATGCGAATCATTTCCCGCGACGGTGATCGAGCCCTCGCGGAAACCCTTGGCGTGCGCCGTGAAATCGGCTTGTCCCTGCTGGGCGAACCGGCTCCGCAACCCGGCGATTACGTGATGGTGCACGTCGGTTATGCCATCGAACGTGTGGATCCCGCAGCGGCCGAGGAATCCCTGGCTTTGTGGCAGGCCATGCAGGCGCACGGCAGCGATGCATGAGTTGTCGCTGTGCCAGGCCTTGATCGCCACGGCAGAACGCCAGCTTGCGGCACGCCCTGAACATGCCGGACGCCGCCTGAAGGCGCTCAAAGTCAGTGTCGGTGCCCTTTCCGGCTGTGAGCCGGATCTGCTTATGCACCTGTTCCCCCACGCAACACCCGGCACGCAGGCTGAAGGCGCCGAGCTGAAGGTGGAATTCCAGCCCGCCCAGGTTGCCTGCAATGCCTGCGGTGAGCGCCGTGATGTAAGCGCCAACCAGCTTGCCTGCCCGGCTTGCGGTGGCAACAATGTCAGTCTGGTCGCCGGTGACGGTGTGTTCCTGACCGGTCTGACCCTGAGCGACGACTGAACTGGAAAAGGATGATTCAGCATGTGCAATGAATGTGGCTGTGGCATGAGTTACGCCCCGACCTCGCGCACGGCTCGCGCAGCAACCCCGGCAGCGACGCCCTCGCATGAAACCGTGGTAGCGGTGCGCGAATCCCTGTTTGGCGCCAACGAAGCCGTCGCGGCGCAAAACCGCGCCACTTTCCGGACCCATGGTGTGCTGGCACTCAATCTGATGTCCAGCCCCGGCACCGGCAAGACCTATCTGCTCGAAACCTTGATCCCCTTGCTGGCCAGAATCCCGCTGCGCTGCGCGGTGGTTGTCGGCGATCTGGAAACCGATAACGACGCCCAGCGCATCGCCCGTACCGGTGCCCACGCCATCCAGATCACCACCGGCCAGGCTTGCCATCTGGATGCGACGATGGTCGCCGATGTCCTGCCGCAGCTGGATCTGGCTGCGCTCGACATCCTGTTCATCGAGAACGTCGGCAATCTGGTCTGCCCGGCCAGTTTCGACCTGGGCGAAGCCCGACGCATTGCGCTGTTGTCGGTCTGCGAAGGGGATGACAAACCGGCCAAGTACCCAACACTGTTCCACAAGGCCGATCTGATGCTGATCACCAAGGCCGACCTGCTGCCTTATCTGCCGCAGTTCGAGCCCGCCCGCAGCGAAGCCTGTCTGCGCGCACTGGCCAACCATTCACCGTGTCTCACGATTTCCAGCATGCAGCCGGAAACGCTGGCACCTCTGGTGGACTGGCTGGTCCGCGAACACGCCGCCCTCAAACAGCCTGCGCATGCCTGGAAAGCGGTCTGATGCCCAAGGCGGCCGACTATCTTGAGCTGATCCGCCAGCTGCCGGCACCGGCCACCGCGGTGCGCGTGCTCAACGTCTGCGGAGGTCACGAACGCAGCATTGCCGAGATCGGCCTGCGCAGCCTGTTGCCGGATTGGGTCAAACTCCTGCCCGGCCCGGGTTGCCCGGTCTGTGTCTGTCCAGAGGAAGCTATTTACCAGGCGATCCATATTGCCCTGGCGCATCCGGTCACGCTGGTGGCGTTTGGCGACATGCTGCGCGTGCCCGTCAACGTCGGTCGGAACGAACCGAACTCGCTTGCCGCGGCCCGCGCACAAGGCGCGGACATCCGCCCGATCGCCTCACCGCTGGAAGTCATCGAACTCGCGCGGCAGCTCGCACCCCGTCCGGTAGTGTTCTTTGCCGCCGGTTTTGAAACCACGATGGCGCCAGTCGCGGCCATGCTCGCCGACCCGCGCCTGCCGGAAAATCTTTTCATGCTGCTGGCGGGCCGCCTGACCTGGCCCGCCGTGGCCTATCTGCTGAGCGCCGGCGATGCGGGCTTTGAAGCGATGATTGCCCCCGGCCACGTCGCTGCAATCATGGGCGCCAATGAATGGCGTTTCGTTGCCGAACGCTTCGGACTGCCGGTCGCGGTCGCCGGCTTTTCGGCTGACAGCCTGTTGTGCGCGCTGTACACGGTGCTGACGCGCAAGCTGGCGCACGTCGCGGCGCTCGACAATGCCTATGCGGCAGTCGTCAAACCCGAAGGGAACCTCCAGGCGCAGAAATTGATCGCCGCCGCATTCTCGGTAGAAGACGCGGCCTGGCGCGGGATCGGCATGATCCCGGACTCCGGCTACCGTCTCGCGCCACATCATGCCCGGCGCGATGCCGCGACCCGCTTCCCGATCCAGCACGCCGACCGCAAACGCGCCGGTGCGATGCCGCCGGGCTGTGATTGCGCCGCCGTCCTGCTCGCCCGCAAGAGCCCGGACCAATGCCGCCTCTATGGCAGCGCCTGTACGCCTTCGCAACCTGTCGGCCCCTGCATGGTCTCGGATGAAGGCGCCTGTCACATCTGGTGGGCAGCCGGTCTGCGCCGGCAGGCTTGATCAGATCTGCACTTCGCTCTGGGCTGCGAACAGACTGCTCTGGGGCGGATTGATGGGGATCACCAGCGTGAAGATGGAGCCTTTGCCGACTTCCGACTCCAGCAGGATGCGCCCGCCCATCAAGGCTGCCAGATTGCGTACAAGCGACAGGCCGAGTCCGGTCCCGCCCTTGTCCCGCTGTTTTTTTCCGCCAACCCAGCCGAACTTTTCAAACACGGCCAGTTGATGCTCGGGCGGAATCCCGCAGCCGGTGTCGGATACCTCGAAATACACTTCCATATCGACCCGTTCAACAGCAACCCGCACGCTCCCCGCATCCGTGTACTTGATCGCATTGTTGATCAGGTTATTGATCATCTGGCGCAGCCGTACCGGATCGGACTGGATCACCGGCAAGGGGCCGTCCTGCCCCAGATCGAGGTGGAATTCGAGGCGCTTGGTCGCGGCGTGGGCGCGATGCACCTGCACCACGTCGGTCACGAAAGGCGCCAGATCGATGGCTTCCACATGCAGGATCATCTTGCCCGATTCTGCCTTGGCCAGATCAAGCAGCTCGTTGACCACCCCCAGCAAATGGCGGCCAGAACTCTTGATGGTCAGCGCATGCTCGCGCTGGGCCGGATCCTTCAGGTCCAGCTCCAGCAACTCCGCAAACCCCAGAATCCCGTTGAGCGGCGTGCGCAATTCGTGTGACACGCTGGCCAGGAAATCGCTCTTGGTGCGATTGGCGTCCTCGGCTTTCTCGCGCGCTTCCTCGGAAAGCCGGAAGGATTCTTCCACGCTGTCGGCCATGCGGTTGAGTGCCTCGGAGAGTTCGCCCATCTCGTCATGCGAACGCACGGCAAAACGCTGGCTCAGATCCCCGGTTTCAAAACGCCGGATGCCCGCCACCAGATTGCGGATCTGTGTCGTGATGAAGCTGGCTATCCAGAACGCCACACCGATCACCACACAGATCATCGCCAGGGTTGACCACGTCAGCTTGCTGGTCATGCTCCGCATGTGTGCTCCGACCGAATCCAGCATGCGCTGGCGCTCGCGCTGGAAGTCCTTGTCCTTCTCGGCAATGGTCTCCCCGATCTGGCTTGCGGATTCAGTCGCGGCGTGATGGAAATCCTCGACATTGGCGCCGATGGTCACGAAACCGAAACCCTGCGGGCTCTTGCCATACTGCCCGGTGTAATACGGGATCGCCGCAGCCGTGGTGAGTTTATGCAGACCGCTGAAATTGATTTCGAACGATCCGGAGCCCCCTTTTTCCGTCAGCTGGTTCCAGCCCGAACATTGCGGCGAAAAATTCAGGTAGCGGCAATCCAGCCCCAGGGTTCCGGCCTTGCGCTGTTCCAGAGCAGGCTTGAGTTCAAGTGATTGACCCTTGAACGTAGGCAAGTCACGCGAAAACTCCCGCCATGACAAGCCTGAAGCCTGCCATTGCGCATACAGTTTCTGATCCAGATAAGGCGGTACCTGCTCGCCAGTGGCCGGATCGTAGCCAATGATCATGTAATCACGCGGATGGGCGATCGAGCGGCTCTTGTGGTCCCAGATGAAGGCATAGTTGCCAGCAATGGCATCGATGATCGGGGTATAGCGTGCCTCGGTCGGCATGACCCGATCCGTGAACTGGCGGATGTGGTCGTGATCCAGCGCCAGGGTGACATAACCGACGATGCGGCCATTCCGGACAACGGGCGTCGCCCAACGCACGATGCCATGGAAACGCCGCCCGACCGGATTCTCGGTCCCGGCATACGCCGATTTTTCTGGCTCAAAGGCAATCCCGGCCTTCTCTGCCGTTGCCGGCGTGTAAGGCCCGACGACATGGCTTCCGACATAGGCCCCGATGACCTCGGAGACATAGATCTCGCCGGGTTTCAACCGTTTGAGCTCAGGCCAGTAGGTTTCGGCCTTGACGAAAGTGTTGCCACGCTGGCTCACATCCCGCAAACCGGCCGGGAGCAGCTTGCTGGTCTGGACTTTCACCCGCTCCCGCCCGTCGGGATCGATGAAACTCAATTCCAGGTACAAGGGGCGCAAGGTACGCTCCCCCAGGTATTCCGGCGGACGCGCACTGAAGGATCGCGCATTGTCCGGCAGCGCCTGATGCGCATCCGCTACGCTGAGCGGGTCGGGTTTGCCGGGAGTGACGGGCTCCCATTTGCTGCCATCTGCCGCGAGCTTCCAGGCGCCATGGGCAAAATGTTCGCGCACCTGACTGTTCAGGTACTGACGATAGACGGCCTCGGCCGGTTCCAGCTGGGCTACGGTACGGATATCGTTGTCACGATCATAGAGAAACGCTGCCAGGGAACGGGCGATGTCCGTCGTCAGACGTTCCATGCCTTCACGCGAGCGATCATCCAGCGCCTTGATCGCATCGGTCGTGACCTTGTTCCCCACCTCGCGGATCGCTCCGACCATGTTGTCGGCCATCCCGGCCGCCTGCGAGCCCAAGGCCAGTCCCAGTTGCTGGGCGGCGGACCAGGCCAGCCAGGCCAGCAGTACCAGGGGCACAAGCTTGATCGCCACGAAGATCAGCACCAGCTTTGCGCGCAAGCCCAGTGAAGCAAAGGTCATGTTCATCCAGTCGGTTGCGGGTCGCATGCGCCCCCCGGTCGGTCAAGATGGACAAGGATAGCCCGGCAGCGCTGGGTTCCCCAAGCACAGGAGGTATAATCCCGGCCCTGATCATCGAAAGTATCACGGAAAGCCCACAATGGAAGCAGAACGCCTCAACGCCGTCACCAACAAGATGTCCGAGCTCAAGCTTCGGGATCAGGACTTGCGGAGGTATCTTTGACTACGACAACAAGGCAGAAAAGCTGATCGAAGTCAGTACCCAGCTGGAAGACCCCGCCGTCTGGAATGAGCCGAAACGCGCTCAGGATCTGGGCCGTGAAAAGAAAGAACTCGAAGGCGTGGTCCATACGCTGGACAGCGTCCGGGCGATGCTGGCCGATTGCGCCGACATGTTCGAGCTGGCCGCGGCGGAAGACGATGAAGAAACCTTCGCCTCGGTCGAAGCCGACGTCGATGAAGTCGAAAAGCGCGTTGCCCAGCTCGAATTCCGCCGGATGTTCAACAATCCGATGGATCCACAGCCGGCCTTCATCGAAATCCAGTCTGGCGCAGGCGGCACTGAAGCGCAGGACTGGGCCCAGATGCTCGAACGCATGTACCTGCGCTATTGCGAACGCAAGGGTTTCCAGGTCGAGCTGATGGAAGAATCCGAAGGCGACGTGGCGGGCATCAAGAGTGCAACGATCAAGATCACCGGCGAATATGCCTATGGTTATCTGCGCACCGAAACCGGTGTGCATCGCCTGGTGCGCAAGAGCCCGTTCGATTCGAACGCGCGTCGCCATACCAGCTTCGTCTCGGTTTTCGTGTACCCGGAAGTGGATGATTCGATTGAAATCGACATCAATCCGGCCGATGTGCGTACCGATACCTACCGTGCTTCCGGCGCGGGTGGCCAGCACATCAACAAGACGGACTCTGCCGTGCGTCTGACCCACGTGCCGACCAATATCGTGGTGCAGTGCCAGAACGACCGTTCGCAGCACCGCAACCGCGACGAAGCCTGGAAGATGCTGCGCGCGCGCCTGTTCGAACTCGAACTGCGCAAGCGCCAGGCCGAGCAGCAGAAGCTCGAAGACGCCAAGAGCGACATCGGCTGGGGCCACCAGATCCGCTCCTACGTGCTGGACCAGTCCCGCATCAAGGATCTGCGCACCAATTACGAAGTCGGCAACACCCAGGGCGTGCTCGACGGCGATCTGGATGACTTCATCCAGGCCAGCCTGAAGCAAGGCGTTTGAGGCATCGGCCCGGTATGACCGGAAATCCGGTTGAAGACCTGCCCGTGGAGGTGATCGGCATCGATCACCTCTACATTGCCGTATCCGATATGGCCCGTGCCGAGATCTTCTACGACAAGGTGTTTGCCATGCTGGGTTTCCGGAAGAACACCTTCTGTCTGAACGACGAAGCACATGTGCAGTATTACAACCGGCATTTCGGCTACGTGCTGCGCCCTGCCCGCAGCACGCAGGCGCATGACTCCTATGCACCGGGCCTTCACCACTTCTGCTTCCGGGTTGACACGGCGGCAGAAGTCGAGCGTCTGGCCCGCCACCTCAATGCTTGCGGCATCGAAGCCTCGCCGGCCCGGCACTACCCGGATTACGCACCGGATTACGTCGCCACGTTTTTCACCGATCCAGATGGCATCCGTCTGGAAATCACCAATTACCGCGAAGAACGCCGCCAGCGTCATGATCACTGGGATGATCTGCCCGGCGCCGGGTCTGAGCCCTGTTGTACCGATGAAGAAGGCCGATGACCGAGCACCCTGATTTTGACATCGCCGGATTCCTGACGCCCGGCGTCGAACCCGACGACGTCCCGGCGCTCTGGTCGCTGGTCCGTTCACGCGCGCTGATCAACACCTTCATCACGCTTTTCCGTGGCGGTGAGGAAGAAGTGTTCATCCGCCTCCACGTGCTGCGCGAGATCGGCGGCCGCGCCGATCACCCGCGCTGGCTGCCCGAAGAGCTGCGCCGCCATTTCGCCTACATCGACCCGATCAAGCTCGAAACGGTGCTCGGGCGCCTGCGCAGCAACGATCTGCTGATCTACGGTGAAGACGGCGCCTATCAGTTCTCCGATGCCGGCCGCAACGCTGTCGCCGCGATGGCAGTGCTCTTGCGCTTCGGTGAGAACGAAGACGCCGAGCTGGGCTTCCTCACCACCCAGCTCGCCGGCATGCAGGCCACGGGGACAGTTACCCCCGAGTTGCTGCAGCACCTGCTGGCCAAGCTCAATGCGCTGAGCACGTCCTTTGAAGAAGCCATTGCCTCGGGTTCGGAATTCCGCATCCTGGATGCGCGCTCGCGTCTGTCCGGCAACATGCGCTGGCTGGAGAAAGGCACCAATGTCCTGCGCGGCCTGTTGTCGACCGAGGAAATCACGCCAGAGACCAGCCGCATCGCACATGCCATCGGTCTGGCACAGAGCCGCCTGGCGCGCGTCGACGCGGCTTTCCAGCGTGCGCTGAACAAGATCGAAGCGCAACGTGTGACGCTCGGCGCCTCGGGCGTGTCGTCCTCGGATGCCGCCGCCTGGCTGCGCAGCCTGGATATCCGGCGGATCGCCGCGCTGGCCGATGGCGCGCTGGGCGCCGGGCCCCAGATGCAGTTTGTCGCGGGTGGGCACGAGTTGCTCGACCGTGCAGAGAGTTCGCTATCCGAAGAAGTCCGCCAGATGGAAGCCGACGCGACCCTGCCACCGGCTGCCGATGCCCCGCAGGATGAAGCGCCGCCGACCGAAGACCTGGGGCTGCTGATCCGCCTCAGCGAGCGTCTGGCAGAAATCCCGACGGCCGCGCCTGCCGCCAGACTGGTGCGCGGCGGCGGCTTTGGTCCGGCCAGTTATCGCTTGTCATTGCTCTCGCTGCTTGGCAACGAAGAGGCCGACGCTTCCGGTCCGGTGGCCGACCTAACCCAGATGCCTTACGACCTGATGCTGGAGGACTGGCTGGTCGAGGTCATGGAAGACGAAATCTCGCATATCTCGGCCGGCAACGTCGTCCGCCGTGAAGCCCCGCATGTGGAGCCCAAACCTTGAATCACGAAATCACCTCTCTCACCGCCCGCTTGCTGGCGCATCGCTGGCTGCCGCGCGCAGACAGCCAGGTGCGCCGTGCGCTGGTCGATGAAGCCTTTCGCAGCGAACTGGAAGCCCGCCTTGCGGCGGTCGGCCTGGAACTGCTGGACAACCCCTTTGCCGAACACGTCGCCGTCGGCCTGCGCAATGAAGTCACCGATGCAGTGTTCGGCGGACGTGATTATCAGGCCAGCACCATGGGCCTCACGCGCGACGAGATCGCGCTGCTGATCGTCATCTGGGCGCTGATCATCCTGCCCAAGCGCGAGCGCCAGCTCGGCCGCCGCACGGTGGAAGACGACGGCCAGAACGACATGTTCGGTCAGGAAAAACCCATCGTGCATGGCGAGGAAGTCTCCGGCGCTGTATCCGAAGCTTCGCTGCTCGCCGACTTCGGCAGCCAGCTCGGTGGTCGTACCAAGATCCGCAACTTCGCACTGGGCAAGCTCGCCCGTCTGGGCTTCATCGAGCGCCACAACGGCTACATCGTCGAAGGCCCACTGCTCGACGTGCTGCTGGATTACCGCGTGCTGGCCGACCGCATCATCAACGGCACGCTGGCCGATGTGCTCGCCGCTGCCGGCCGGGCACTGCCCGCCAGCCTCACAGAAGAAGAGATCGAAGAAGACATCGATCTGGACGACGAAGTGGAATCGCGCCGCTAAGCGGCCCAACCTTTTCAGGACTCACGATGTTCCACATCCGCGATATCGAACTTGTTCACTGGGATTTCTGGCGCCGCTTCACGCTGCCGCTGGACGCCCAGATCATCACCATCGTCGGGCCCAACGGCTCGGGCAAGACCACCCTGCTGGACGCCATGCGCACCCTGTTCGCGCTCCGCTGCTCGGGCAAGCGCGACTTCCGCCGTTATGTGCGCCGAGCCAACGCCGGCTTCGCCTGGATCCGCACCACGGTGTCGAACAAACCTGGCAACACCGGCAAGCGCCCGTTTTTTCCCTGCCTGAAAGACGAAGTGACGCTGGCCTGCCGCATCAAGCGCGCAGGCGGCGACTGGACGCGCGAATACTGTATCGAGGATGGCCTCGTCACGGTCGAACAGCTCGAAGAAACCGCCCAGTTCGTGGGCTTGCGCGATTACCAGTCGCGCCTGGCCTACGCCGGCCTGACCCCGGCGATCGCCAAGGTGCTGTCACTGGAGCAAGGCGACACCGACAAGCTCTGCGAATACTCGCCACGTGCGCTGCTCGATCTGGTTTTCGACGTCTTCGGCGACAAGGAAGTGCTGGACAACTACCAGGCCGCGCGCGAGGAACAGAAGACGGCCCAGCGCGAGCTGGAAGCGTTGGCGCTGGACCTCGAAAAGCTCAAGGCGCAGGCCGAGGGCAAGCGCATGGAAGCCGAGCGTTTTCTCGAATGGCGCGAGCTGCACAAGGAAGCGACCGATCTGGAAGCGGAAGCCATCCCGCGTCTGGAAGTCGCCGAACTGCAAGCCGAAATCGCCAGCTGGCGCGACAAGCTGCGGCGCGCGCGCCTGGACGTCTATGAAGCGGAACACACGCTCAACAGCTCGGATACGCGCATGGCTGCGCTGGCGGGGGAAAAAGCCCAGGCCGAAACGGGTTTGAGTGATGCCAATGTCCGCCTCAAGGAACTTGATGGCAACTGGCTCACCGCCCGCGATGCGCTACGCGATATCGACAAGAAACTGGCAGAACGCGACGCCCTACGCGAACGCGTCGCCAAGGAGCATGGTGAGGCCGCGCTGGATTCCGAAGACGCTGCGGCCACCGCTTACAACGACTGGCAGGCCGCCCGGACCAAGGTACGCGAGCTGACGGCGCGATTCGAAGATGTCACCGGGCGACTCCGTGAAGCCCAAGGCAAAGGCAGCTCGCCGCAGGATCACGAGGTACAACGCTTCCGCAGCGTTCTGAACGAGGCCGGCATCGCCCACAAGCTCCTCGCAGAAATCACCGAAATCACCGACCCGGCCTGGCAAGGCGCGCTGGAAGCCATCCTGCGCCCGTATCGCTCGCTGATCCTGCTAGAGAGCGACAGCGACCGGCATGAAGCCTGGGCGCTGGGCGAACGCGAACACTTCCGCCACTTCATTGTCGCCGACCGCGCCCCCTGCCCGGATGCCCTGCCCGGCAGCCTGCTGGAGGTGGTGCGCTTTGCCGGTGAACCGCCGAAGTGGCTGGCCGAGCTGCTCAACCGCATCCGCCGTGTCGACACAGCACAAGCCGCTGCCAAGCTGCCGCGTGATCAGGACTGGATCACCCGCGAGGGCTACCACCGCGAACGCCGCGGGGCACGTCACCTCGGTGTGCCGCATGACTTCTGGTTTGGCGAGCTGGCGCGCAGCGCACGTCTCGAAGGCCTGCAACAGGAAATCAGCGAACTCGACAAACAGCTCAACTGGGCACGCAAGAAACAGGATGAGCATGAAGCCGCGATGAAGATTGCGCGCGAAAAACTGCTCGGCATGCAGGCCGCCGAATTGATGCTGGCCCGTGCCGCCGAATTCGACGCCGCTGTACAGGACAAACCTGCCTTGCAGGATGCCTTCAACCGCGCAGAAGCCGATCTCGCCGCCGCGCGCGCCGAGGTCGATCGCTGCAAGGAACGTCTGGCCGGCATCGCCATCGAAGCCGACCGCCGCGCCCGCGATCTGGCGCAAGCGCGCGAAGTACTCAAGCGCGTAGCCGGTGAATCGCGCCCGCAGCGTCTGGAGCAGACTGCCCGCCTGTTGAGATTGCGCGGCAAGCGCCGCGGCATGCCCGAACACTGGCTGGAAACCGATGCACTCGCCGAGCTGGCCGAGCACTATGGTGGCCTGGCGGGTGCACGAAATGAACTCACGCGATTGAAGCGCCGCCTGCACGACGGCGACTGGCCGCAGGATGAAGCCGTCCTGATCGTGAAGGAAAAGCTCTCGCTGGAACTGAGCCAGCGGGAAAGCGACTACGGCCAGCGCATGGCCTATTCCGAGCGCACCAAGACCATGGTGGATGAAGCCCGCGCCGCCTACATCGCGCGGCTCCGCGCCACCGTGCGCCAGTACGGCAAGAACCTGCGCGCACTCGGCGACCTTTCCGGTGTGGGCGTGGAATGCCCGGTGCCGGTTCTGGAAAATGATGATGCGATCCTCGCCGCAGCCGGTCTGGAAGTAGCATTCGATTTCGACCAGAAGGGTGCGCAGAGCCTCAACGATGGTGAAGCCTCGGGCGGCCAGCAGGTCATGAAGTCGCTGATCCTGCTGATTGCGCTTTTGATGGACGATGCCCGCCCCGGCGGCTTCGTCTTCATCGACGAGCCCTTCGCGCATCTGGACGTGGCCAACATCGACCGTGTCGGCGCCTTCCTGCGCGCCACCCGTGCGCAGTATCTGATCACCACGCCGGTCACCCACAATGCCAACGTCTTCCAGCCCGCGCAGCTCACGCTGATCACACGCAAGAAGAAACCGGCGGACAGCTGGGCGCCGCCGATTGGTGTGTTGAGGCGTCTGATCGACTGATCATCACGGCAAATACAGGTCTCCTGGCAAAGAGGCCTGGCCCGGATGCAATCGGCACAGGAAAAGACTAGCGACGCCCTGTCGGGATGGTGTCGGGAATCTGTACGAAGATCTCGCCCGGTTTGACGAGATTGAGTTCAAGACGGGCCCGCTCTTCCATGGCCTCGTACCCTGACTTCAGGTCTTTCACTTCGGAGGCCAGTTCCGCATTGCGCTTTTCAAGTTCACGATTTTCCGCACGCAAGGTCTCAAGCTTGGCCTCGGCTTCGCGAACATCCTGCCAGCCGCCCTTGCCAATCCAGAGCGGATACTGCAAGGCAAGCAGCAAGGCAAAAAACAGGATGGCAGGCCAGCGCATGATGAATGGAAAGTAATGGGCAGTCTGGAAACAAAAAGGGCGCACCACTTGGTGCGCCCAGATTGTACCTGCGTTGGATTACTTCAGGCGCAGGTTGTAGAAGGCCGCACGGCCCGGATATACGGCGATGTCGCCCAGATCTTCCTCGATGCGCAGGATCTGGTTGTACTTCGCAACGCGGTCCGAACGGGACAGGGAACCGGTCTTGATCTGACCTGCCGACAAGCCCACCGCGATGTCAGCGATGGTGCTGTCTTCGGTTTCGCCGGAGCGGTGCGAGATCACGGCGGTGTAGCCGGCACGCTTGGCCATTTCGACAGCGGCAAAGGTTTCGGTCAGGGTGCCGATCTGGTTCACCTTGATCAGGATGGAGTTGCAAATACCCTTTTCGATACCTTCAGCCAGGATCTTGGTGTTGGTGACGAACAGATCGTCGCCCACCAGCTGAACCTTCTTGCCCAGGGCGTCGGTCAGCAGCTTCCAGCCATCCCAATCCTGTTCGGCCATGCCGTCTTCAATGGTGATGATCGGGAACTTGGCAACCAGGCCTTCCAGGAAAGCCACGTTTTCAGCCGACGTCAGGGTCTTGCCTTCACCTTCGAGAACGTACTTGCCATCCTTGTAGTACTCGGAAGCAGCGCAATCGAGACCGATCAACACGTCTTCACCCGCCTTGTAACCGGCAGCGCCGATGGCTTCAACGATCAGGGTCAGCGCTTCTTCAGCACCGGAGACGTTCGGGGCAAAACCGCCTTCGTCACCCACGGTCGTCGGGTAGCCCTTCTTGTCGAGGATCTTCTTCAGATTGTGGAAGATCTCGGCGCCACAGCGCAGCGCTTCACGGAAGGTCTTGGCGCCCACCGGCAGGATCATGCATTCCTGGAAATCCAGGCTGTTGTTGGCGTGCGCACCACCGTTGATGATGTTCATCATCGGCACCGGCAGGGTCATCTGGGCTGAACCGCCGAAGTAGCGATACAACGGCAGACCGGCTTCTTCAGCCGCGGCCTTGGCCACTGCCATCGACACGGCCAGCAGGGCGTTGGCGCCCAGACGGCTCTTGTTTTCAGTGCCATCGAGTTCGATCATGACTTTGTCGATGTAGGCTTGCTCTTCAGCATCCAGACCGACCAGCGCTTCACAGATCTCGGTATTGACGTTTTCGACGGCCTTGAGCACGCCCTTGCCCAGATAGCGGCTCTTGTCGCCATCACGCAGTTCGATGGCTTCGCGGGAACCGGTGGAGGCACCAGACGGCACGGCAGCACGGCCCATCACGCCGGATTCAAGCAGTACATCGGCTTCAACAGTGGGGTTGCCGCGAGAATCGAGAACTTCGCGAGCAATAACGTCAACAATAGCACTCATGTGTTTATCCCTTGTTAGTCAATCTATTCAATGAGCTGGCCACCAAGGCAGCCTGTCTCGCCCGGCATTTTCAGCCGGACTGCGCTGCACACACAGGGGAGTGCGGCAAACGCCAAAAACTGCGTAATTCTACGCAAGGAAGATTACATCCGGTTGACCGGACACAGATTCCTCGCAGGTTCAGGCTGGAATATCGCCAAAAACCAGCTCCGCCAGACCATCCAGACGCTTCAGCACGTCAAGATGCAGGGGATGCTCGAAATACTGATACAACGCGTCCTGATTATCAAACCCGGCAACCAGGACATAGTCTGCGGCCTGTGAATCTTCACCCGTGATGTTGAAGCCACAGTCCCATGACCGGATCAGCGGAATCTGGCCCGGCAGTTCCAGCATGGCGGCATGGAAGGCGCGCACCGCCTCCGTCTCCGCAGAGACGCCAGGCAGCCATTTGAACAGGACGACGTGCGTGATCACAGGGCCAGCTCGGCAAAGCCTGCTTGCTTGACCACCGCATCAATCGCCTTGAGCGTGGCCAGCAGCTCGCGCATCTTGCCCAGGGGCCAGGAGTTCGGACCGTCGGACATCGCGCATTCCGGATTCGGGTGGGTTTCCATGAAGAGGCCGGAGATCCCGACAGCCACCGCTGCCCGTGCCAGCACCGGCACATGCTCACGCGCGCCGCCGCTCTTGTCACCCTGCCCGCCCGGCAACTGAACCGAATGGGTCGCATCAAACACCACCGGACAGCCGGTGTTGCGCATGATGGCCAGCGAACGCATGTCAGAGACAAGGTTGTTGTAACCGAAGGAAGCGCCGCGCTCGCAGACCATGATGTTGTCCGCGCCGCCATTGGCTTCGCGGGCCTTGTCGACCACGTTCTTCATGTCGCCCGGCGCCAGAAACTGGCCCTTCTTGATGTTCACCGGCTTGCCGCAGGTTGCCACGGCATGGATGAAATCGGTCTGGCGGCACAGGAAGGCCGGCGTCTGCAACACATCCACCACGGATGCCACACGGGCAATCATGGCTTCGTTATGCACGTCGGTCAGCACCGGCACGTTCAGCGTCGAGCGCACTTCGGCAAGAATCTCCAGCCCGGCATCCATGCCCGGGCCACGAAAACTCTTGCCCGAGGAGCGGTTGGCCTTGTCGAAGCTGGACTTGTAGATGAAGGGAATCCCCAGCGCACTGGTGATGGCCTTCAGCTCGGCAGCGGTTTCCAGGGCCATTTCGCGGGACTCAATCACACAGGGGCCCGCAATCAGGAAAAACGGCTTGTCCAGGCCGACTTCGAATCCGCACAGGTTCATTGCTTGCCCTCACGTTTGGCAATCGCCGCCTTCACATAGGCGATGAAGAGCGGATGCCCGGTACGCGGGTTCGAGGTGAATTCCGGGTGGAACTGCACGCCGACGAACCATGGATGCTGATCTTGCGGCAACTCCATGATTTCCGGCAGGTTTTCGGTCGGCGTCCGGGCACTGATGATCATGCCGCCTGCTTCGAGCTTGGGCACATAGATGTTGTTCACCTCGTAGCGATGCCGATGGCGTTCATTCACATCCTTGCCGTAGATGCTGGCGGCCAGGGTGCCCGCCTTGATCGGACAACGCTGTGCGCCCAGGCGCATGGTGCCCCCCAGGTTGGAGTCTTCCGTACGCTTCTCGACACGTCCCTCGCGGTCCAGCCATTCGGTGATGAGCGCCACCACCGGGTGCGGGCCGTCCGGCTCGAACTCGGTACTGTTGGCGCCTTCCAGGCCAGCCACATGACGCGCGAACTCGATGGTCGCCAACTGCATGCCCAGGCAGATGCCCAGATAAGGAATCTTGTTTTCGCGCGCGAAACGGATTGCGGCGATCTTGCCTTCGGTACCACGCTTGCCGAACCCGCCAGGCACGAGGATCGCATCCATTCCCTGAAGCGCGGCACAGCCGTTCTTCTCAATATCTTCGGAATCCAGATAATGCAGATTGACCTTGGCCTCGGTATGCAGGCCTGCATGTTTGAGAGCTTCGATCAGCGACTTGTAGGATTCGGTCAGATCGACGTATTTGCCGACAAATGCGATATCAACTTCGTGCTGCGGGTTTTCCATGGTGTGGACCAGTTTGTCCCACACCGACAGGTCTGCCGCATGCGCCAGAATATCGAGCTTGTGACAGACAATCTCGTCGAGCATCTGTTCATGCAGCATGGCCGGAATCTTGTAGATCGAATCCGCATCCATCACTTCGATCACGGCCTCGGCCATGACGTTACAGAACAAGGCAATCTTGCGCCGCTCTTCCACCGGGATAGAACGATCACAGCGGCACAACAGCACGTCAGGCTGGATGCCGATCTCGCGCAATTCCTTGACGGAATGCTGGGTCGGCTTGGTCTTGAGCTCTCCCGCTGTAGCGATGTACGGCAACAACGTGAGATGGACGAAACAGGTGTTGGAACGCCCTTCTTCAAAGCCCATCTGGCGGATGGCTTCCAGGAAAGGCAGGGACTCGATGTCGCCGACCGTGCCGCCGACTTCGATGATGGCCACGTCGGCCCCTTCCGCCCCACGCTTGATCGATAGCTTGATCTCGTCGGTAATGTGCGGAATCACCTGCACGGTCTTGCCCAGATATTCGCCGCGCCGTTCCTTGCGGATCACGCTGTCGTAAATCTGGCCCGTGGTGAAGTTGTTGCGCTTGGTCATCTTGGCGCTGGTAAAGCGCTCGTAATGGCCAAGATCAAGGTCGGTCTCCGCGCCGTCGTCGGTCACGAAGACCTCGCCGTGCTGGAAGGGACTCATGGTTCCCGGATCGACGTTGATGTAGGGATCAAGTTTGAGGTGGGTGACGCGGATTCCTCGTGATTCGAGGATGGCCCCCAAGGATGCTGCCGCGATGCCTTTGCCCAGTGAGGACACAACACCGCCCGTGACGAAAACGTACTTGGTCATGGAAGTACAGGAGCTGGAAAAGCGAATGATACCGCAGAGGGGGCATGACACTCAAACCTCGCGATTCAAACCTTTTCCAAAAATTGCGTGAGCTCAAGTTGGTGGCCGTCAGACCGTAAGGTCAATGAGTCGCTCACGCACATCGAGCCAGCGCGGTAACACAACAGGATTCTCCCGAAACGGGACTTTTCCGCTTTTCATTGCGAGTTGTGACCGCGCCCATCGCTGATCAAGAGCCCGGGCATACGCGCACAGCGCGAGGATTCAAAAATCCCTATACTTGCCCGAAAAAGGAGACAGGCATATGAAAACCCTTGCGGGAACCCTTGTCACATGGGCATTCGTGCTGTGTGCAAGTATGTTGCCCTCCATGGCTCAGGCGGATCAGCTTTCCGACATCAAGGCTGCCGGCAAGCTGCGTGTAGCAATCATCAACGGGCTCCCCAGTTTCAGCGTGACGGATCCAAAAGCAGGCTTTGTCGGTTCCG
>JAGTRY010000067.1 GCA_018262235.1 Pseudomonadota bacterium | reverse complement strand
GCGCGGGCTGGTGTCGATGGGTTTGTAGCGCGCCATGAAGACTCCTTGATCCAATCACGATCTTTGAGTCTTGATATTCCAGATGGTTCACGTCACGATTTGCCTATCTGATACATTTTTCTACACCCTCGTTAGCCATCACAAGGAGCCACGTACATGCTCATTCGCCGAGTATTGCTAGCCGCCCTGATTGCCGGCCTTGTGGGATGCGTGGCAACGATGCCACAGCAACAAAGGACTTATGCGAGTCTGACACCTGAGGAGCTATATCCAATGTTGGAAACGATTCTCTTACGGTATGGCTACCAGATTGACACGCGAGACTACACACGTGGTCATATCGCAACCGCATGGCGGGAGACATCTGGCGAACGTAAGGGACTCGCGACATGGAGGCAACAACGAAAATATCAGGCCTGGTTTGATATTGATCGATTCAATTCCACGCGACATATGTTGGTGCTTTCGCTCTCGGTGCAGGAGAGGGCGCCAATTGCATCGGACTGGCGAGAAAAAAAGGTCGATACAACCCAAGATATGGAGTACCAACAGATTTTGTCTGAACTAGATTCGCTTGTTCGTGCAAAAGGAGGGTTACTCTCGTGACCGAAAACAAAGTACGTATGGCTATAGCCTTTGGTGTTGTAGGCGGC
Source organism: Pseudomonadota bacterium (assembly GCA_018262235.1). Classification (GTDB taxonomy): domain Bacteria; phylum Pseudomonadota; class Gammaproteobacteria; order Burkholderiales; family Rhodocyclaceae; genus Uliginosibacterium. The sequence continues at coordinate 17,118 of JAGTRY010000067.1, read as the reverse complement.
TTTGTACTTTGCTGCATTTGCATTGCAGCAGTAATGATGCTTGGCTTTCTCGATCCCAAGGATGGCCTTAGTCTTCTGAAAGACTTCGCGGGGGTTTTTTCCGGGCTTATAGGGCTCATTCTTGGCTACTACTTCGGGAAGAAAGGTGATGGCTAACGAATAAGGGTAATCCCCCCATTTGTGGCTGGGGGCAGAAGTAGAAAGCAGGTGGTTTTTATCGGCAGCGTGGGCGGTAAAGCGGGCTTTCAACTCGCATTGTCGTGCTACCGGTTCAGCACCAGGGTCTTTCCCGTACAGCGTGATACGCAGGGCAGCATGAGCTTGCCGCTGGTGCGTTCGGCATCACTCAGGTAAGCGTCGAGATGGTCGGGCGCACCTTCGAGTACTTCGCTGAGGCAGGCGCCGCAGACGCCTTGTTCGCAGCTTGTCGGAATATCCACGCCGCATTCTCGTGCTACCTGGATGATGGGGATGCCGGGAGGGACATCGGCTTCGATGCCGCTTTTTGCGAAGACGATGTGGAACGCATTGTTGCGGTAGCCTGGGGCGGGCGGCTCGGCACTGAAGCGTTCGCTGCGGAGCCGTTCGATGGGGAACTTTGCGGTGCGGAGTGCGGTTTCGACAGCGGCCATGAAGGGGCTCGGGCCGCAGGTGTAGAAGGTGGTGCGGGGGGCGTCGGCATGGTGGGCGACGAGATCGGCAAGGGTGCGTTCGGTGTGCGCGGCATCCAGCCCGGTGTGCAGGACCACCTGATCCCCGAGCCGATCCAGGAATGCGGCCTGATCGGGATGGCGTACGAAGTAGTGCAATTCACACGCGGCCATTCCCTGTAGTGCATTGCACATCGCATAGAGCGGTGTGATGCCAATGCCGCCGGCGAGCAACACGTGGCGTTGGGCGCTGGGGTCGAGTTCAAAAAGATTGCGCGGTGCGCTGATCTGCAGGGTTTGGCCGACCTGCAGGGCATGCATGGCGCGCGAACCGCCACGGGATTGCGCTTCCAGCTTGACGGCGATGCGATAGCCGCTGTGCTCGCCGAGGTGATTGCAGAGCGAATAGGCGCGCTGGATGCTATTGGGTAGCGTGACCTGCACGTGTGCGCCGGCTTGCCAGGCGGGCAAGGCTGCGCCGTCGGTGGCGACGAGTTCGAAGCTGCGGATGTGTTCGGCTTCGATGCGGATGCCGCGGATGCTTACCTTGATCGTCTGTTGCGTCATGCGTTCTCCGCGCGCGCGATGAGCGCTTTGGTGGCTACACGGGCCTGGGCGGCAAGCTCGGCCATGTCCAGATCAGGGATGGCGCCGTTGCACACGATTTCGCGCCCGCCGATGAGCAGGCTGCGTAGATGGGCGCTGCCGCCGCAGGCGACGGGGCCGATGGCGGGATCGTGCAGGCCGAAATAGCGCGGGTTGCGGTTGAGGTCATAGATCGCGATGTCGGCCGCCTGAGCTTCCGCGAGGGTACCGATGGCGGGCAGGTCCAGCACGGCCGCGCCGCCAGCGCTGCCCCAGCGGATGACGTCTTCAACCGTCGCCGCGTCGGCACCGGCTTCGCCTGCGCCACCACGGCATTGGGCGATGGCTGCTTCGCCTCCCCTGGCGCGCTGCATGAGCCAGGCGCTATGCGTTTCGGAAATCATGTCGGCAGCTTCGTTCGAGGCGGCGCCATCGACGCCAATCGAGATCGGCACGCCTGCGGCTTCCAGCTCGCGTACGGGGGCTATGCCGCTGCCGAGGCGACCATTGCTTTGCGGGCAGTGGGCAATGCCGGTGCGCGTGCGGCCGAGCAGCGCTATTTCGTCGGGGTCGAGTTTGACGAGGTGGGCAAACCACACATCGGCGCCGAGCCAGTTGACCGTCTCGCAGAACCTTACTGGGCTGAGTCCGTGCATGGCCTGGGTGCTGTCCTGGTAGCCGACGGTTTCGGATAGATGCGAGTGCAGACGCAGGCCCAGTTTGCGTGCCAGCGCAGCGGCTTCACGCAACTCTTCGGGGCGCATGGAATAGGGCGGCGTGGTGGGCGCCATGACGACGCGGCGCATGGCGTCTGGTGCACTGTCGTGAAACTGTGCCGCGAGGCGTTCCATGTCGGCCATGTAGGCACTCATCGATTCGGGGCGCAGAGCTTGCGGCAGTTCCGCTTCGAGCTGGCGCGTGAGCGTGGCGCCGCCACGGCAGAGCACGAAGCGCAGGCCCAGGGCTGCCGCTTCCTCGAACAGGATCGCGGAGCTGTCGTAATCCTGCCCCGGGTAATAGAGGTAGTTGTGATCGGCGACGGTGGCGCAGCCGGAGAGGGCCAGTTCGACGAGACCGATGCGCGCGGCAAGGCGGAAACTCGCGGCATCGAAGCCGGCGCGGAAGCGGTAAGGCGTGGCCGCGAGCCAGGGCGTGAGTGTGGCGTTGATGCCCTGCGGTTCGCCTTTCAACAAGGCCTGGAACAGGTGGTGATGGGTGTTGATCCAGGCCGGGTAGATGACGCAATCGGTGGCGTCGAGCACGCGTTCGCCGGCTTGTGCGGTGAGGCGTCCGATGGCGGCGATACGGCCGTCGACCACACGGATGTCCGGGCCGGGGTGGCGTGCGGCGTTACCGCTCAGCCCGGTCATGATGGCGTTGGCATTCTGGATGAGGCGTGAAGTCATGGTGTGTCTCGTTCGATGATCAGGCGCAGTGGCTTGCTGCAGACATGAGGATGCGGGCTGCGGCGAAGCGCGCGAGTCCTGCCAGGGTGGAGGCTCGGGCCCCCCTGATAAGGCGTCGGGGCGTTACGACATCTCGCTTTCATGCCACTGCGATATGGATGCTTTCGCCAGCCAGGCCATCAGCGTGAAGAGCAGGATGCCGGTCAGCGAGATCAATACCAGCGCGGCAAAGAGTCGCGGAATGTTGAGCTGGAAACCGGCCTGCAGGATTTCGTAGGCGAGCCCTGCGCCAGTGCCACCGGTGCCGGCAACGAACTCTGCGACCACGGCACCGATGAGCGCGAGGCCGCTCGATATGCGCAGGCCACCGAAGAAGTACGGCAGCGCGCTGGGGATGCGCAGGCGCATGAGTGTCTGCCAGCGCGTGGCGCCATTGAGGCGGAACAGGTTGAGCAGGCCCGGAGAGACGCTGCGCAGGCCCAGCACGGTGTTGGAGATGATGGGGAACAGCGCAACCAGCGTGGCACAGAACACCAGGGCGATCGTGGGATTCTTGACCCAGATGATGATCAGCGGGGCGATGGCAACCACGGGTGTGACTTGCAGCAGGATGGCGTAGGGGAACAGGCTGGTCTCGACGATGCGGTTCTGCACGAAGAGGAAGGCCGCGATGACACCAAGGACGACGGCCACCAAGAAGGCGAGGACGGTGATCTTGAGCGTGACGCCGAGCGCCCGCAGCAGGCCGGGGCCGTCGTTCCACAAGGTCATCGCGATGTCGCTGGGCTTGGGGACAAGGTAGATGGGCACCTTCCAGGCGATGCAAAGCACTTGCCAGACGAGCAGCAGGAACAGTCCCACGAGGGCAGGGGCTATGATTTTTATGGCGTTGGGATTGTGCAGTAAAGGGGTTTTCATCTGCGGGCTCCTTCGTCGTGTTCAAATTCGCCACCGCTCGCGGCCAGCAAGCGGGCCGAGAGATCGCGACAGTGTTCGGTGAAGGCCATGGAAAGACGGAAATCGTCGTCGCGGACGGGATCGGGAATGCGGAGGTCGGCGACCATACGGCCGGGGCGCGCGGCCATCATGACGACGCGGCTGGAGAGGTACACCGCTTCGTAGATGCTGTGCGTGACGAAAACGATGGCGAGCTGCTTGGTGTCACTGCCGTCGCTGCGAGCATTGCGCTGCGCCCACAGCGCGCGCAGATCGGCATCGAGCCTGTTGCGCGTGAATTCGTCGAGCGCGCCGAAGGGTTCATCCATCAGCAATACATCCGGTTCGGTGACCAGCGCGCGGGCAATCGAGGCGCGCATCTGCATGCCGCCGGAGAGTTCGCGCGGGTAGCTGGCGCCGAACTTGCCGAGGCCGACGGCTTCGAGTGCGCGCTGTACGCGGGGCGCGCTGTCTGCCTTGGGCGTTCCGGCGAGATCCAGCGGCAAGCGTACATTGGTGGCGACATTGGCCCAGGGCATGAGGGTGGCTTCCTGGAAGACCATGGCGATCTTCAGGCCGCTCTTCCTTGGCGAATCGGTGCCGAGCCAGCGCACGTGCCCATGTGAGGGCGCTTCCAGCCCGGCGAACATCTTGAGCAGGGTGCTTTTGCCGCAACCGGATGGGCCGAGCAGGGAGACGAAGTCACTGCGCTGGATGCGCAGACGCACTTCGTCGAGGGCACGGGTGCCGTTGGGATAGGTTTTCTCGACCCGGTTGGCGAAGAGTACGGTATTGGCGTCGGTGGTGAGACTGGCGAAGTCCTCTTCGATTTCGCTGTATTTCATGAGCATGTCCATCTCCCCGATTCAGGTGCGGAATACTTCAACTTCACCATGCGCTGTAAGGAGATCCATCAGCTGTTTGCGGATCATCAGGCCTGGTCTGTCAGAGGGCATGTGGAACTCGACACGGCGGCGCGTATCGATACACGCATCCGGATCGGTCGCTTCGAGGATGTCGCGATCTTCGAGGGTGATGGCGGCATCCCAGTCGATCAGTTCCTGGGTGCTGCAGGCTTCCTCGCTGTCGTTGCGGTAGAGCCATTGCACCAGAACCATGTTCTCGTCATCGATGGGCGTGGCACAGTTGTAGATGATGTGCTCGATGCCGCTAGCCGGATAAGAACAACCGAAGCGGCGGCAGAAAGGCAGGTAGTAGCGGTTGATGAGGTGGCGGTGGGTGATCGCTTCGGTCGTGCCGGTGACGCGGAAGCTTGCTTCCGGATTGCGGATCGGGACCGTGGTTTCCGCTTCGAAGCCGTAGTCGGTATCGCGGAATTCGTACGGTGCGGGCAGCGGCTGATCGAGGATGCCGAAGTTGGCTTTGTGCACGAAGCTGAAGTGCGAGTTGTCGAAACTGTTCTCCATCACGCGCACGGGGCTGGTCTTCCAGGTCTGGTAGAACTGGAAGATGCGGCGGTAGCCGGGTGCGCCGTCTTCGGGAAAATGCGGGATGTCGCGCAGCGGGTCTTCGAGAGCGACCCACACGTAGCCGTACTGCTCTTTGCAATGAAAGGGCTTGACCTTCGAGCCAGGGGGGATCGCAGAGCCCGGGTTTTGCGGGATCTTCACGCAGGCGCCGGAGCAATCGTAGGCCCAGCCGTGATAACCGCAGACGATGTTGCCATCCTGCACGAAGCCCTTGGAGAGCTGGGCGGTGCGGTGGCAGCAACGATCCTGCAGTGCCGCAGGGCTGCCATCGGCCTGTTTCCACAGGACGAGTTTTTCACCGAGCAGGGTGAAGGGTTTCGGACCTTCATCCAGGTAGGACATGGGCATCAGTGCGTACCAGAAACGACGCAGAACGGGTTGTTGGGTAACCAGCATGTCGGGGGACTCCTTTTTTCTACTTCGCCAGCCGGCGTGCCAATACGGTCGCCTTCGCTGTTGCGGCGTGCGCTGCACACCGTCTTGCTGCGCTAGGCCGCTGCGGCCTCACGCGTCTTGCGGTACATCAGTTCGAAATGTTCCCCTGCCGTACGTGCAGGGATCACCGGCATGCCTGCCGGCGGCAGGAAAGCAGGCAGGCATTCAATGCGTGCGTAGTAATTCAGATCCTGGAAGAACGGCACCGAGTAGCGATGTTTTTCCGGAGAACGGTTCAGGACGCGGTGTGCGTTGGAGTGATAGGCCCCATTGGTCCATACCGGCATCATGTCGCCGAGATTGACGATGAATGCGCCCTTCAACGGTTCGGCCAGCAGCCATTCGCCGCTGGCCGCCTGTACCTCCAGGCCACCGGTGTCGTCCTGCAACAGCACGGTGAAGCTGCCCCAGTCGGTGTGCGCGCCACAGCCGATCTGGTTGTCGCGCGCCCTGGCCGGTTGCGGCGGGTAGTGCAGGAAACGCAGGCTGGCCATCGGGTCGATGAGTCGCCCGGCAAAGAACTGCTCGTCCAGATCCGCCGCCACGGCGAAGATCGCCATCAAGGTCTCGGTGAGCGCCGAGACGGCCTGGCGATAGGCCTCGCAAGCAGAACGGAAGCCGGGCACGTGGCATTCATCCGGCCACACGTTGCCGCCGTAGTTGGGGAGACGCGCACGCACCAGCGGATGCTCATCCGCCATGGCAGCGCCCATCAGGAAGGATTCCTTGAGGTCTGGCGGAGCGTCCAGGTCAAGCGCTTGCGCACCCAGAGGCTCATAACCCCGCCGCGCTTCATTGACGGCCAGGCTGCGCTTGTAGGCATCTGGCAGGGCAAAGAAGCGTTGCGCCTGCTGCAACGCGCAATCCATCAGTGCCTGTGGCACACCGTGACCGACGAGATAGAAGAAACCGATCTCGCGGCAGATGCGATCAAAGCGCTGAGCGACGCCTGTCTTGTCGCTGCCGTCCAGCCAGGGGCCGATGTCGAGCACGGGTTGCAAGGCGCGTTGCGGGGCTATGTATTGAACCATGAGGACTCTCCGTCAAGCATCCATGCTCAAGGCATGATCTTCAGATCCTTGACGAACTGCGTCGTGTAAGCCTTCTTCCAGTCCGTTTCCGGCTTGAGCAGACCAGCGGATACCATGAACCTGTAGGTCTGTTCCCAGCGCGCGTCCGTCATGACGCCGGCACCAAGCTTGGCCGCGTCGCCACCGTCGAAGACGTGCAGTTCCTTCATGCGCTTGATGCCAAAAGCGATCTGCTCGTCGTCCATCTTGGGGTTGTCTTTCTTGATGAGTTCGTTGCCTGCGGCAGGATCAGCCAGGTAGCTCTTCCAGCCTTCGATCGAGGCCTTGACGAAGCGTGCGACCACATCGGGTTTTTCACTCACCATCTTCTGCATGGTCACGATGGTTGTGCCATAGGGCGGATAGCCTTCGTCGGCGAACAGGAAGAAGTTCGTCTTGACGTTGTTCTTCATCGCCTGGAATGGCTCGGAGGACGGGTAGGCCTGTTGTGCGACATTCGGATCGGCGAAGAATGGCTGCAGGTTGAAGGTATAGGCGCGGATCTGCGCATCGGTATAGCCGAACTTCACCTTTGCCCAGGGGAGCCAGCTGGCGTGGGCGGCGCTGCCGGCAAGGATGGGCTTGCCCTTGAGATCGGCCAGGCTCTTGATGTCGTCATGCGTCATCATGCCTTGCAGGTCTTTCTGGAACGAAGTGGCAACCGTGGTGGCCGGAATGCCTTTTTCCACCGAGCTGAGCACCTGCAGGTCGTAGCCCATGATGAAGTCCGCCTGCCCGGCAGCGAGCAGCTGCATGCCATTGACCTGTGGGCCGCCCATCTTGACGGTCACGTCCAGGCCGTATTTCTTGTAGATGCCCTTGGCGACTGCCTGATAGAAACCGCCGTGCTCGGCCTGTGCGTACCAGGAGGTGAGGAAGGTGACCTTGTCCTCGGCGTGTGCTGCGTTGACGCCGAAGACGAGAAGGGCTGCGGGGAGGATGCTTCCGAGCAGGCGACCAAAGAGGCTGTGAGTTGCTGTTGTCATGCCGGTTCTCCGTTGAGGAATTTTTCGCATGGGGGGCCATGCGTGGAACCGGAACTCACAGGGGCAATTCGGATCTTGTGTGGGCTGCTGTGGCAAACCTGATCTCACCCCGGTGCGTTCCGTGACGAACACAAGCACCCGTTGCCGGGCACCCTGCCGCCAGTCAAGACTGACGACAGCCGGAGCAATGACCTGTTGTGCATACCCTGAGGTTTCACAACTGACAGCTTCTACTCCACTGCTTGTTTAGCAATCTGCGTGCCAAGCACGCGCAAAGAAGTTGCGTATTGATAAGAATCAATGCTTTTGCTGGTGCGTCTATGCGTATGGCGTTTCCAGGCAGTGACCGGGCTGTGCGTGGCGTTGAGAAAACGGGCGTGTCTGGCACTTCATTGGTTCGCTTTCTGGGGGTTTGGGCACCGCACAAGTGCAGCGCTAAACCATTGTATGAATGTGGTTTTGTGGGTCAAAACCTGATGCGAAAACGCCCCGGGTTTTTCGGGCAAGCAGGGATAGCTGGGCCGTAATCGCGACTGGAATCGGAAAGGCCTCGAACCTCACCGCAGGTGCCGGTCTGCATGGCTGTAACGGGGGGCGTCCGGACATGCTCGGCATGACAGATGTGTTCTTGGCGAGATCAAGGTCGACGAGGATAATCCCCGCTGGTATCCCTTTTTGCGCGGCAGCCGGGGGATGAACCTTGCGCTGATGCGCTGAAGCTCACAAAGGGAGCCCTGCCATGACTGACTTCACTTCTCTTCCATTTCCCGCAGAGCGCAGCGTGGTTGCGCCGGATGGGTCTGATGTACGCGTGTTGCCGGGACTGCAGGGCGGCGGGATGGCGCACTTCCAGCTTGGTGCCGGTCAGGTGTCTGGCGCAGTGACGCACCGAAGCGTTGAAGAGATCTGGTTCATCGTGAGTGGCACGGGGGAGATGTGGCGCAAGCAAGGGGGACGGGAGGAGGTCACACTTCTGCAACCTGGCCTCAGCCTGACCATTCCGCTTGGGACGCACTTCCAGTTCAGGGCCGGCCCGACGGAAGCGCTTGCCGCCGTTGCCATCACCATGCCGCCCTGGCCCGGTGAAGGCGAGGCGATTCCGGTCAGTGGTCCATGGCTCGCTTCCACAAGCTGACAAAAAAAGCCGTGTGCAAACATTCATACAAATCAGAGTAGGCCAATGCAAATCATCATCGCAGGAACCGGAAAGCTGGCAGGCGAGTTATTGAGTTCGCTTCAATTGGTACAAATGGATCAGGTCATTGCCTGGACCGACAGGGGCGAAGATGACGGGCCGGCGATTGTCGTGCATGCCGGTTCCGGGCGCGAGCTGACGGCGATTGCGGCATATTGCGCGGCCCGCCAATCACCGTTGATAGAACTGGCGACGGGCTCGCAGATCGAGCATATGGCTTGCTCCTTTCCGGTGATCCTGTGCCCCAATACCAATATCCTGATGCTCAAGTTCATGAGCATGCTGGCGAAGAGTGGGCACTTGTTCCGTGGCTATCGTATCAAGCTGGTGGAGTCGCACCAGGTGCAAAAGACTTCGGTACCCGGAACGGCGGTGAGCATGGCACATGCGCTGGGATTGCAGGCGACGGAGATTCAATCCATCCGGGATGTTGATGTGCAACGCAGCGAGCTGCATATCCCGGAGGAAAACCTGGCGCGTCACGCCTACCACCAGATCTTCATCGAGGATGGGGCATGCAGTTTGAAGTTTGAGACGCGGGTCCAGGGCGATACGCCTTACGCAGACGGCGTAGCGAAGATCATTGCCGCCGTGCACGGCCGGGCGTTGGAGAACCGGCTCTACGCCGTGACGGAGTTCATCGACAAGGGCTGGCTATGAGGCGTGTGGCACGTGTTCGGGATGAACGGGAGCCACATGTGAAAAAAAGGCGACCTCCGCAGAGGTCGCCTTGGTGATGCGGAGTGGTGCGAACGCGATCAGAAGTGGTATTCAGCGCGCACCATCGGGGTCTTGGCGAATGCGCCTTCACCGGCGGCACCGTGATGGTTGTTGCCGAACTTGTTCTTCCAGAACTGGTATTCGACGCCGACTCTGAGGGTGTTCTTGGCCAGACCGGTGATCGGCGCCACGTCGTACATGAGTTGCGCATCGATATTGGTTTCAGGCGCGGTGCCGACACCAAACTCGTTCTTGCCCTTGGCCGCGATGTAATTGGCGAAACCCTCGAAGGAGAGCGCAACCGGACCGACGCTGAAGGGGATGCCCCAGGCTGCGGTCAGCATCGGGTGCGGATCGTAGGAATAACGTGAAGTCTGTACGCCGGTGTACTTGTTGTACGGTGCGTTGCTTTCCCAGAGCTCCAGCACGCTCACGTTCAGGAAACCCGGGACGTTGAACATCACGGTCGGCCCGAGTACGAGCATGCGTTTCTTGGAGTTGTAACCAGCGTCAACCTTGCTGTTGGCATCGAAACCGGCGGTGATGCCGTAGCTGCGGAACGGCCCCCAGCCCAGATCCTTGGCAAGAACCTTGGAGAGATCCAGCGTGTTGCGGTAGACCGCATAGAATTCCTGTGCGCCCGACGAGCTGTTCGGGGCAGAAGGATCCTTGCTGTCGGAAATCAGCAGATCGATGTTGAGGAAGTTCGTGCCGTACTTGTAGCCGCTGGCATGGCCGAAGTTGACGATGCTCTTGGTGATGTCGGTCGCGCCGAACGGCTCGGCAAATTGGGTCCCGTAACGATAGCCGATATACGTGTCGCTCCATTCTGCAGCGGTAGCGCTGCCTGCCTGGAATGCAAGCAGGAGGGAACAGGCGATGAGGGACAGTGGGGCTTTCATGAAAATCTCCTTGTCATTGCGTGATGGATGTCCCCGAGATTCCTGACCGGCCGCGTAAGCCAAATTGATCGGGGGCTGATGCTCATCGTAGGGGAAGATCCCTGTTGAGCGGGGCATGGAGTTTATACGTCAAACGCGATGAGTCAATGGAGTGCAGAAATCTATTTCATTGCCCCAATCTGGTTGCCTAGTTTGCGGTACATATCCTTGAATTCAATGCATAAATCCGGCTTCGCTGGCGATGCGTGGGGGCATGCACCGGGACGAGTCGTACAGGCCGAAGGTTTATCTGGTTTGTGATGGTTTGCTTATATCGAAAGACGCAACTGCGGTGGCCGCGGATTTTGGGCGCGCGTGTCTTCCATCAGGACTGGTGACGATCTTCTGCGGGGAGGCGCATGCGTTCAGGCGCCGGGGAGGGTGATCAGGGCTGTGGGGTTGAGAAGGACTTCGTCACAGTTCGGGCCGGGGCCGCTGCGATCCAGAACGAGGAAATCGCTGACCGCCGTGAGCGCCAGAAGTGGATGGTGCCATACGCCTTTTGCATAGGTGATACCTTGGTGGCCTTGTGCCAGGAATGCATGCAACCCGGTGGTGGTGGGCGCTGGACCGGGGGCGGCGACCACCACCAGATAGGGGCGACCGGAGAGCGGCATGAAGGTCTGCGAGCCCAGCGGGTGGCGTTCCATCATGGCAACGGTAAAGGGCAAGGCGCGTGGCTGGCCGCGAAAGATGCTGGCGATGAGTTTGCCGTCCGGCCCGGGGTCAAGCCGGGTCAGATCATGGTAGCGCTCGGTGTTGCCGGCATTGATCAGGTAGTGGGGCACCGCCTCGCTGGCTTCAATCACTTCGCCAAAAGGTTGAAAGGCTGCGTGCGTGAGCGGCTCGACGGAGAGGGCAATTACGGTGTTGCTCATTGCCCGGCAACCTTGCCGAACAGGCGCAGGCGGCTGACACCTCCGTCGGGGAAGATGTTGAAGCGCACGTGGGTGACGGGCCCCATCGCGATGGTCGCGTAGTCATGTTCGGCGTCCATCTGCAGTTTCTGCGGGGCAAGCAGTTCGGGCCAGAACATGCTCTGGGTGATCAGTGATTGTTCGGTGCCGCCACTCATCCGGGCCGCCTGCAGCGAGCAGGCATCGGGGTAGTTGCCCTTGAAGTGGGCGGTATCGACTTCCACCCGTTCGATGATGCCCGGGGCGGCCAGTGCGATGATGCACCAGTCATTACCGGGTTCGCGTCGGCGCCGGGTTTCCCAGCCGTCGCCCATGTTCAGGCCGCGTCCGGGCAGCAGGAGCGTGGCGGCCGCGCCGAAATGCTCGTTGTTGGCGGCAACGATCCAGGCGCCGTTGATTGCGGCGGCCAGATCGAGTTGGGCTCCTGCCACAGCCCAGTCACCAGCCGGGCGACCATAGACGCGCAGGCGGGCAATGCCGCCATCCGGGTAGATGGACAGGCGCAGGTGGGTCCAGGTTTCCGTGCTGTTGACGGCGTGATAGTGGTGCGCATTGCCTTGCAGAGCGACGGCGGGTAGCAGGCTGGTCCAGCGGACTTCCTCACCGGGCTTGTCGGCGTTGCTGTGGCAAGCCTCGATGGAGGCGCCGGGCGGGTAGTTGCCAGTGAAATGTCGCGTGTCGATATCCACCCCGAAGATCCGGCCGGGGCGGGCCAGTTTGATGATGCACCAGTCGTTGCCAGGCTTGCGCTTGCGGCGGGTTTCCCAGCCATCCATCCATTTGCCATGATCATCGTATTTGCCGGGGATGAAGACCGGTTCGGCCGGAGCCAGCATGCGTTCAGGCGGGGCGAAGAATTCGTCGCTGGCCGATACCGTGGCCGCCCCCAGGCGGGGATCGGCGAGGTTGGTGTAGCGGCGGGTGAAGTCGGGGGCCGTGGGGTCGAGAATGACGGAGGACATGTCCAGGTTCCTTGCGGGTAATTTTTGTAGAGCTTAGCGCGGATTCAAGGCTGGTCAATTCACCGCGCCGATGAAATCTTCGTATGGATATGCCCGGTCAGGGCGTAACGAAGGTGATACCGATGCGGGCCGAAGCACGCAGCAGGTGTTGGGTCATGGCGGCATGGGCGGCAGCCGCGTCGTTGTTGTGCAGAGCCTTGAGCAGTTCGCGATGCTCGTCTGCGGTGGCCCAGATGCCATTCGGGTCGGCAAAGGGCAGGCGCAAGCTGTAGCCGATGGGCTCCTCAAGGGAATGGATGACGGAGGTCAGCATCGGGTTGGCGGCGTAGGTGGCCAATGCCAGATGGAAATCCAGATCGGCTTCGGAGGCGGTGACCAGATCCAGTGCATGCAGGGCTTGCTCCATGCGCTCTTGAATGGTCTCCAGTGCGGCCCGGCCCGCGGCATCGGCCTTGCGCGCGGCAAGCGCGGCGGCAGCGGGCTCGACGATGGCGCGGAACTGGAAGATGTCCTGCGGGGGCATGGACATCGGCCCTGCCGGAACCTCGTTGGCGGAGCGTTGCTTGCCTGCCGTGACGTAGACGCCTTTGCCGGGTTGCGCATGCACCAGACCGAGTGCTTCGAGGGTCGAGATCGCTTCGCGCAAGGCCGCCCGGCTGATGCCCAGGCTGGCTGACAGCTCGCGCTGGCCCGGCAGGGGATCGCCAGGCTGATAGCGGCCTTCGTGGATCTGGCGCTGCAAGGTCTGGGCGGCAAGGTTGGAGAGTCTGGGCACGGGCGTGTCTCTGGTCTAACTGGTCAGACCGGTCAGAGCACAAGGCGTGCCAAGCTCCCGGAAAAGTTTGGCGATCCGTGGCAAAGCAAGGACTGGAAAAGCTTTCTGGAGACCGACCGATCCCGCGCGAACGGGATCGGATCGTCGAGTCGAGGTCTGTCCGCACCATGCACAGGCGTGGTGATGAGGGTACGCACCGTGATGGACTGGCTGCAGGGGCGTGTATTTCGCGTGGGCAGTTGAGCGTTGGGAATGATCACAGGGATGTCATCTTCGCCCCCCAGAATCGCGGATAGACCATCGATGAATGGTCACCCCAGTGACTCAACACATTCACAAACAGAGAGCCTCAAATGACCCAGAATTTCGACCAATCCCGACGACATAGCCTGAAATTTCTTGCCGGCCTGCCCTTGTTGCCCCTGGCGGGCCTGGGCGGAACCGCCAGCTTGCTGAGTGCCTGTGGCGGCGCCGATGCGAGTACGGATGCCGATACGGCAGCGGCGACTCCCAGCCTCAGCAGTGTGAGCTTCACCTCGATGGATGCGCCCAACCTCAGTGTGCCGGCCGAAATGGCGACGACGACGGTGAAATCGACGCTGGTTGCTACCTATAGCGATGGCAGCAAGCGGAGCTTTGCACTCAAGTACCAGCCTTTCTTCGTGACCGGAGATCTGGTGCCGGATGGCAATGGTGGCACGACGCTGGCCGGCGCCTATTACGACATCAACAACCAGCCGATCATGGACAAATCGGTCTCCGGCAAGGAGCGCCAGTTCTTCTCCGATTGCCCGGATGGTTCCAGCTTGCTGACCCTGCCGAATCCGACAGTTGCCGGCGTCAAGGGCAAGACGGTGTTCGCCGTGGTGCAGTTCGAATACACCACGCGTGACCAGAGCCTGGTCTCGATGTATGGCCAGCTGCCGTCGCCGATTGCAGTGCTGACCCTGGACCAGGATCCGGCCACGGGTGCGCTGAGTCTGGTGAAGTATCACAACGTGGATACCTCAGCGGTCAATGGCCTGTGGATCACCTGCGGGGCGAGCCTCTCGCCCTGGGGGACACACCTGTCCAGCGAGGAATACGAGCCGGATGCCAGCAGTATTGCCAGCAACACCCAGTTCCAGAATTTCAGCAAGAATCTGTTTGGTGACGCCAGCACGGCCAACCCGTATCACTATGGCCATCTGCCGGAAGTTACGGTGAAGCCGGATGGCACCGGCACGATCAAGAAGCACTACTGCCTGGGGCGCATCTCGCACGAGCTGGTGCAGGTGATGCCCGACCAGCGCACCGTGCTGATGGGCGATGACGCCACCAATGGCGGGCTGTTCCTGTTCGTGGCCGACACGGCGGCCGACCTGTCCGCTGGCACGCTCTACGTCGCCAAATGGACCCAGACCTCCGGCACCGGCCCGGGCGCGGCCACGCTGAGCTGGATCCGTCTGGGCAGTGCGACCAGTGGCGAGATCAAAGCCCTGGCCGATACGCTCAAGTCCACCGATATCCTTGATGTAAAAACCGCCGATCCGGCCGACACCAGTTACACCAAGATTCCGTTCTCCGGTAAATCCAACTGGGTCAAACTGGTACCCGGACGCGAGAAAGCCGCCGCTTTCCTGGAAACCCATCGCTATGCGGCACTGGCCGGTGGCAGCATGGGCTTCACGAAAATGGAAGGCACCACGCTCAACGTGAAGGACAAGATTGCCTACTCGGCGATGTCCTACATCCAGAGCTCGATGCTCAATGGCTCCGGCGGCATTACCGTGCAGGGGCCATTGTCGGGCGCGGTGTATGCGCTGAACCTCAAGGGCGGGCAGAAGGACAGCAGCGGCGTGGCGATCAACAGCGAATGGGTGCCGGTCGACATGGCGCCGCCCGCGGCACTGATCGGCGAAGACCTGGCTACGGCCGATGCGCTGGGCAATCTTTCGAATGCTGACAAGATCGCCAATCCGGACAACATCAAGTTTGCCGAGAAGCTGCGCACGCTGTTCATCGGTGAAGACAGTGGCCGTCACGTGAATAACTTCCTGTGGGCCTACAACGTCGATACCAAGCAGCTCTCGCGCATCCTGTCGGTGCCGGCCGGCGCGGAGTCTACCGGCTTGCACGCTGTGGATGAGATCAACGGTTGGACCTACATCATGAGCAACTTCCAGCACCCCGGAGATTGGGAGTCGCCGTTGCATGACAAGGTCAAGGCCACGCTTGATCCGCTGGTGCGCGCCAACTACAAGGATCGCTTCGGTGCATCCGTCGGCTATCTGACCGGCATGCCTGTCCAGGCCTGATCGCTGGTACTGAAAAGCCCGTGGTGCCTGAAGGGCGTCACGGGCTTTTTTGCATCGGGCGGATGCCTGCTTGCTAGGGCAGCCTGGCGGCGAGCGCTTCGCAGTCGTCTTTGGACAGCGTCTGAGCGCGAATCAGACGGGGGCCGGGAAGTGTTGTCGCCAGTGGCGCGCGATATCGACCCGGCGCGTGACCCAGACGCGATCATGGGCCTCGATGTGATCGAGAAAACGCTGTAGCGCGCGGAGCCGTCCGGGCCGGCCGAGCAGGCGGCAGTGCATGCCGATGCTGAGCATCTTGGGGGCGTCTTCCCCTTCGGCGTAGAGCACGTCAAAGGCATCGCGCAGGTAGGTGAAGAAGTCTTCGCCCTGCGAGAAGCCTTGCGGCAGCCCGAAGCGCATGTCGTTGGTATCCATCGTGTAGGGCACGATGAGCTGCTGCACGGTGCTGCCATCGGTCTTCTCGACCGGCATCCAGAATGGCAGGTCGTCACCGTAGTAATCGCTGTCGTAGAGGAAACCACCGTGATCGGCAACCAGCCGGTGGGTGTTGGGTGAGTCGCGTCCGGTGTACCAGCCCAGCGGGCGTTCGCCGGTCAGCCGCGTGATGATTTCCATGCCGCGTTGCAGGTGTTCGCGCTCGGTGGCTTCGTCGATGTTCTGATAGTTGAGCCAGCGCCAGCCGTGACAGGCGATTTCGTGGCCGAGTTCGCGGAACGCGGCGGTGACTTCCGGATGGCGTTCGAGTGCCATCGACACGCCGAACACGGTGAGCGGCAGGCCGCGCCGCTCGAACTCGCGCAGGAGACGCCACACGCCGGCGCGCGAACCATATTCGTAGATTGATTCCATCGACATGTGGCGCGCCGGGAAGGCCGGCGGGTTGGCCATCTCGGAGAGGAATTGCTCGCTGCCCGCGTCACCGTGCAGCACGCAGTTTTCGCTGCCTTCCTCATAGTTCAGCACGAACTGCACGGCGATCTTCGCCTGCCCCGGCCAGTTGGCATGGGGCGGCGTGCGGCCGTAACCGATCAGGTCGCGGGGGTAATTCGTGCTCATGTCCTCGATTTCCTTTTGATTGCCTTGGAGGGGCTCATTTTGCGCCGGCTGCGTACCAGGCGCCGATCTTGGCACGTTCCTCGTCGGTCATCTGGGTCATGTTGGCGAGCGGCATGTTCTTGAGCTGGAAGGCGCGCTCATTGATGCGCTGAGCGAATTGCTTGACGCGTTCCGGCGTGTCGAGCATCACGCCCATCTGTGCCACGGGCATGATCGTGGGTTTTTCAGCATGGCAGCCAGTGCAACGCGCTTGCGTGATCGCAGTGATCTCGGCAAGGGTCGGCACGGCTTTGCCTGCTTCCACGACGGCCGGCTTGGGGGCGATCCACACTAGCGTAGCGAAGATGATGGCCAGACCGGCAATCGGATATTCCCAGCGCACGATCTTCTTGTGGCGCAGGTTGAAGAAATGCCGGATCAGCACCGAGCCGAGCATGATCAGAATCAGCACGAGCCAGGCGTGCGGATGGTTGTAGGTGCTGGCGTAGTGGTTGCTGATCATCGCGAACAGCACCGGCAGGGTCAGGTAGTTGTTGTGGTAGCTGCGTTGTTTGGCGCGTTTGCCAAGCAGCGGATCAACCGTTTCGCCACGCTTCATCGCTGCGACCTGTTTGCGCTGGGCCGGGATGATCCAGAAGAACACATTGGCGCTCATCGTGGTGGCGATCATTGCACCGACGTGGATATACGCGGCACG
>JAGTRY010000066.1 GCA_018262235.1 Pseudomonadota bacterium | reverse complement strand
GATGCCGCCCAAACGAGCTGCTTCGAGTGCCAGACCGGCCGTCGAGATATCGACGCCCATGCCACCAATCATGATCGGCACCAGCTCGCGCTTGCCGAACATCAGGCGGAAATCATCCAGTTTTTTCATTGGGGCTTCCTAAGTAGCCACTCGTGGTGGCATGACGGCTTGTGCCTGGGGCATCCTCTGCGCCCGTAGCAGCCTGCTCTCTGTAACAGACGAATTGTACCGGGCTCCTCGCTTGCCGGGGGAAAAGCCTGTGGCGCAAGGGAAGAGATACGGGCCGGAAAACCGGCTCGCCCGGCTATAATCCCTGCCTGACGCGTCTATCTTTTCACCGGAACTCTCATGTCTTCCCAGCTCAATACCCTGCTTGCCCTGTCGCCACTGGATGGGCGTTACGCCCCCAAACTGGATGCCCTGCGTCCCCATTTCTCCGAATTCGGCTTGATCCGCAACCGTGTGCGTGTCGAGATCGCCTGGCTCAAGGCCTTGGCCGCCTCGAAGGAAATTGCTGAGGTCGCACCTTTCTCGGCCGAAACCCTGGCGGATTTCGAACGTGCCGTGGCCGAGTTCTCGGAGGCCGATGGCGAGGCCATCAAGCAGATCGAAGCCAAGACCAATCATGATGTGAAGGCGATGGAATACTGGATGAAGGACCAGCGTTTCGCTGCCAATCCAGAGGTTGCCAAGGCGGCTGAATTCATCCATTTCGCGTGCACCTCGGAAGACATCAACAACACCTCGCACGCGCTGATGCTCAAGGAGTCGCGTGATGAAGCCTTCCTGCCGCAATTCGACAAGGTGGTCGCCCGTTTCGTCGAGCTGGCTCATCTGCTCGCCGATTTGCCGATGCTCTCGCGCACTCACGGCCAGCCCGCCAGCCCGACCACGCTGGGCAAGGAAATGGCCAACATCGCTTATCGTTTGAAGCGCGCCCGCAAAGCGATTGCGGCGGTGGAGATGACGGCCAAGTTCAACGGCGCGGTCGGCAACTACAACGCTCACCTGTCTGCCTACCCGGAAGTGGATTGGGCCGCTTTCAACCAGAAGTTCATCGAGTCGCTGGGGCTGGTGTTCAATCCCTACACGATCCAGATCGAGCCGCATGACTCGATGGCCGAATTGTTTGACGCCATCGCCCGCGCCAACACGATGCTGATTGATGCCTGCCGCGACATCTGGATGTACATCTCGCTGGGCTTCTTCAAACAGAAACTCAAGGAAGGCGAAGTCGGCTCCTCGACCATGCCGCACAAGGTCAATCCCATCGACTTCGAGAACGCCGAGGGCAACTTCGGGGTCTCCAACGCCGTGCTGCGCCACTTCAGTGAAAAGCTGCCGATCTCGCGCATGCAGCGCGACCTGACCGACTCCACCGTGCTGCGCAACATGGGCGTGGCGATTGGTCACAGCCTGCTCGGTCTGGATTCCTGTCTGCGTGGCCTGAACAAGCTGGAAGCCAATCCGGCCGCGCTGGCCGAAGACATCGATAACGCCTGGGAAGTGCTGGCCGAGCCGATCCAGACCGTGATGCGCCGCTTCGGCTTCGAGAATCCGTATGACCAGCTCAAGAAGATGACCCGCGGTGCCGGCATCAGCAAGGAAGCCCTGCAGGCGTTCGTGGCCGGTCTGGATATTCCGGCGGCCGACAAAGCCCGCCTGCTGGCCATGACGCCGGCAAGTTATATCGGTGCGGCTGCCGAACTGGCCAAAAAGATCTGATCGGGGTCATCGCACAGGACGCAGCGATGCGCAGCGCTTTGCAAAGGAAAGCCGGGAAGTCTGGTGAGCGGGGGCATGCCTCTGTGCCGCTGCTTGTCCTCTGCATTTGTGGCAGTGAGAAACCCCAGCGCATATGAGCGATCCACGTCCCATTGGCGTCTTCGATTCCGGCGTGGGGGGCTTGTCCGTCCTGCGCGAGATCCGTGCGCTACTGCCGGCTGAGGATCTGCTCTATTGTGCTGACTCTGGCCACTCGCCCTATGGCGAGAAACCGCAGGCTCTGATTGCCGCGCGTTCGCTGGAGATCTGCGATTTCCTGCTCGGACAAGGCGCCAAAGCGCTGGTGATTGCCTGCAATACCGCCACTGCCGCGGCGGCCGGAACGATTCGTGCGCGCTGGCCGCAGGTGCCGGTAATTGGTGTGGAACCGGCGGTGAAGCCGGCCACCGCAGCGACCCGCAAAGGCGTAGTTGGCGTGCTGGCGACTACCGGGACGTTGGAAAGTGCGCGCTTCGCCGCGCTGTTGGATCGTTTTGGCCATGGTGTGGACGTGGTCACGCGGTCGGGCACCGGTCTGGTTGATCTGATCGAGCAGGGCGAGTTTGACAGCCCACGCCTGCGCAGTCTGCTGCAACAACATCTCGCTCCGCTGCGCGAAGCCGGTGCCGACACAGTGGTGCTGGGCTGCACGCATTACATCTTCCTGCGTCCGCTGATCGCTGAATTGCTCGGCCCCGAGGTTTCCCTGATCGATACGGGCGCTGCGGTGGCCAACCAGGTGCAGCGCAAACTGGCTGAACGTGCCATGCTGGCAGATGAGTCAAAGACCGGACATGAACAGTTCTGGGCAAGTGGCAATCTGGATGTCGTCAGGCATTCCCTGAATCTGCTCTGGCCTGGATGCAGTGGTGTTACGGCTTTGCCCCCCTCTGTTTGCATGAATCCTCTTTCGGAGCGCAATCCATGAATCAAGCCAATTTCTGCATTCTGCTTGCGGCCATCTTTCCGATCCTGCTGGCTGGATTGGCCAAGTTCGGAGGGAAACGTCTGGGCGTGGACTATGACAACGCCGCACCGCGTCAATCACTGGCGCGTCTGGCGGGATGGCCGCAACGTGCCAATTGGGCCCAGCAGAATAGCTGGGAAGCCCTGCCGGTCTTTGTTGCTGCTGTGCTGATGGCCCGGCAGGCCGGCCTGGATAGTGACAGTCTGGCTCTTTGGGCCTGGATTTTCATTCTGGCCCGGTGTGCCTATGCGGCTTGTTATGCCCTTGATTTTTCGACTGCGCGTTCGCTGTGCTGGGTCTTGGGCTTTGGCGCCTGCATACGCTTGATGGTCGCGGCGATTTAGGGGCGTGTTCACATCCACGCACCGGGTGAATGTCAATACGCCCTGATACGTATTTTTCGTTCGGAAAGACTTTAGTTCTGGCGTTCCCGGACGATATGTCCAGAGATGAAATCGAATCCCATGAATGCTCTTGAAGAAGTGGATAAAGAGGTTGCCAATTTGGTGTCCTCGGGTATCCGTATACCACCGCAGCCCAAGCTCGTGACCGAGATTGTCAGCATGCTGCAGGCCAATCAGCTTGACCTGCGGGAGATGGCCGAAGCGATAGCCCAGGATGCTGGCTTGATGGCGATGATGTACAAGATTACGCGTTCGGCGGCTTTTGCAAGACGACGCCCACCGCAGTCTGTCGAGCAGATCCTGGCCCTGGTCGGTATCCGCCAGACCGCGATGCTGGTGCAGTCCTACGGCGTGACGGCGGCGCTCAAGGGAAGTAGTGCGGTTCTGGAACAGTTCTGGAGCCGCTCCGGCGATATTGCGCAACTGGCTTCGATCATTGCCTATCTGCGTATATCCGTCTGCAACATTTCCCCCGAGCAGGCCTATATGGCGGGCATCTTCCATGACTGTGGCGTGCCGATCCTGATGCAGCGTTTTCCGGATTACTGCAAGGTCACGGGCGTAACGGGTGCTGCACACAAATGGGCGGATGTGAGGTCGGAGGACGCGTCCTTCCAGGTTGATCATTGTTCGATCGGCTATCTATTGGCGCGTCATTGGCGCTTGCCTGATTTTGTTGCGGATGCGATCCTTCATCATCATCACAACCTGCAGCAACTCAGCGAGCATGCTTCGCGTTCGATGGTGGCGATCTTGCAACTGGCCATACAGATCTATTCTGGCGAGCATGGCTTGAGCAACCCTGAATGGGCGCAGGTGGCGGATACTGTCATCGAGGAATTGGGCATCCACCCCGACGATCTGGATGAATTTTGTGACGGTGTGCTCGATATGTTCAGTGGTTTGCAGGACGGATAGGCCGGGTGCTCAGTCAAGGCCTTGTCGCTTTTATCTATAGAATCAACCCAAACATCCAATCGTTCGAATAATTGCATGCCTTTTGCCATTGATACCTGCGCCGCCATGCACATCGGCGATCGCCATGACCAACAGGATCGTGTTTCCATCCTGCCGCATCCGACGCGTTCTGACTGCCTGCTGGCAGTTCTGGCGGATGGCATGGGCGGACATACCGGTGGTGCCATCGCAGCGCAGCAGGTGATTCTCAAGGCCAAACAGAACTTCGCTTCCTATCAGCCAAGCAGCGAGTCAACACAGGACTTTCTGCGCAGCGTGATCGACGAAGCCCATGTCGTGATCAAGCTCACGCGCTTTACCAGTGAAGCCGATCCGCACAGCACGGCAGTGGTTATGGTGCTGCGGCCGGGCCATGCGGATTGGGCGCATTGTGGCGATTCGCGCCTGTATCACTTCCGGCGCGGCAAGATGGTCTCGCATACACCGGACCATTCGCTGGTGGGAGAACTGATCCGTACCAACCGGATTACCGAAGAGATGGCGCTTCATCATCCACAGCGCAATCTTCTGCTGTCCTGCCTGGGAGCGGAGAAGGAACCGAGGATCGATTTTGGTGGCTCGCCGGTACTGGAGCCGGGAGATTGTTTCCTGCTGTGCTCGGATGGCTTGTGGGGGCTGGTGGGGGATGAGGAACTCGGCAAGACCCTGCATGAACTCGATGCGCGTGCAGCTGCACGGGTGTTGATCAACGCGGCACGCAGCCGGGGTGAGGGCTGTGGTGACAACATCTCGCTCGCAATCATCAAGATCATGCCAACCTGAAGAACGTGTTCCGGCAAAAGAAACGGCCCTGCTCGGGCCGTTTCTTTTTATGCCAGCGTGATGCTCAGGCGTTGATGCGGACCCACCAGCGCCGCCAGAACAGGGCAATGATCAAGGCCAGCCCGGCTGCAACGATCATGATCACGACCCGTAACCAGCCGTCCTGATTGTCCAGCCACGGGATGTAATGAAAGTTCATGCCGAAGAAGCCGGTGAGCAGGGTTGCCGGAGCGAATACGGTGGTAACGACCGTGAGCATGCGTACTTCAGCGTTCAGGCGATTGCTTACGGATGATAGATAGATATCGAGCAGGCCGCCTATAAGCTCGCGCAAGGAATCCAGCTGCTCGATCACATGCACGGTGTGATCGTAGACATCACGGAAATACAGTTGGGTTTCGGCCGACAGGAAACCTCCCGGCATGCGTTGCACGCTGTTGAGGACTTCGCGCAAAGGCCAGACGGCGCGGCGGATTTCGAGGGTTTCGCGTTTGAAATGATTGATTTCCTCGATGCTGTGGCGATCGGTTCCGCTGAGCAATTGTTCTTCCAGTTCTTCGAGGTCGATGCTCATGGCTTCAACCACAACGAAATACTGGTCGACGATGGAATCAATCAAGGCGTGCAGGAGGCCATCCGGACCCGCAGCGCGCAGATTGCCGATCTTTTTGCGCAGGCGGTTGCGGATGGGGTCAAACAGCCCTGAGGAAAGCTCCTGGAAACTCAGGACGAAATCCCGTCCCAGGATGAGGCTGATCTGATCGGAAGAAGCGTCATGTTCGGCGCTGTTGTAGTGGAACGAGCGCAAGACGATGAAGGTGTAATGCTCGTATTCGTCGAGTTTGGGGCGCTGGCGGGTGTTGGCGATGTCTTCGAGGACCAGTGGGTGCAGTTTGAAGCGGCGGCCGATTTCTTCCATGACTGCCGGTTCGTGTACACCATGCACGTTGAGCCAGATCATGCGGTGCTGGCGTTGGTGCTGTCGCGAGGCTTCCAGACTGTCGAAGGTGATCTCGCGCAGGTTTTCCGCGTCGTAATCGAAAAGGGTAAAACTGGTCTGGTCGACCTTGATATCACCCAAGTGGATGATGCTGCCCGGGGCTTGCCCGGCCTTCTGGGCATAGAGCGTGCGGCTCCGTCTGGTCTTGCGTTCACTACCTTTGTGCATGGCGTCATCCATAAATGGGCAGACCACAGTATCATTGCGGGCCGCGTTCCCGGCCGGGTCGGGAAAACGTGCTGATTTTACAAGGAGGTCCACTGCGATCAGCGAATTGCTGAGAATTGATGATCGCAGTGGTGGCAGCGAAAACACAAGGAGTGCGCATGTCAACAGAGAGCCCCGACAAACCAACTCCGAACGATTCCTTTTGTAAAGTCCCAGCGTTGTAGCCTGTGCAAACCGAAGCAGGCATGACTCGCCGCAGCGCCTTCAGGACCGGCGGGTTTGTTGCCCGTCACGGTCTTCAGAAGCATGCTGCCCGGAGTGATTCACGGGCACGAAAACGGGCGAACAAGCAGTCTGCAGCGCTGGCGGCCGGAGTGGACCGGATGGTGGCTAACCCGGTCAGTCGGCAAGAAGAACAGGGTTTATTTTCTATCTAGACATTAATGGAGAACAGAGAATGTCACTGGTTATAGGGGTGCCTCGGGAAATTTTTGCGGGGGAGAAGCGCGTCGCGACTGTTCCCGATGTCGTGGAAAAGTTGATCAAGCTGGGGTTCAAGGTCGTTGTCGAATCAGGCGCTGGCGATCTGGCCAACTTCAGTGATGATGCTTACCGTGCCGCAGGTGCCGGGATTGCCGAGAACGCAGCGAAGCTGTGGTCTGGTGCCGACATCGTTTTCAAGGTACGCGGCCCGAGTGATGAAGAAGTCGGCCTGATGCGCGAAGGCACTACGCTGATCTCCTTCATCTGGCCGGCCCAGAATCCGGAACTGATGCAGAAGCTCGCCGCCAGGAAGGTCACCGTGCTGGCCATCGACGCGCTGCCGCGTCAGCTCTCCCGCGCCCAGAAGATGGACGCACTGACCTCGCAGGCTGGCGTGGCCGGTTATCGCGCTGTCATTGAAGCCGCGAACGGCTTCGGGCGCTTCTTCAATGGTCAGATCACGGCCGCAGGCAAGGTGCCGCCGGCCAAGGTCTTCATCGCCGGTGCTGGCGTGGCCGGTCTGGCTGCTATTGGTACGGCTGCCGGTCTGGGCGCCATCGTGCGTGCCAACGACACCCGCGCTGAAGTCGCCGATCAGGTCAAGTCGCTCGGTGGCGAATTCGTCAAGGTCGATTACGAGGAAGAAGGTTCGGGCGGCGGTGGTTACGCCAAGGTCATGTCCGAAGGCTTCCAGCAAGCCCAGCGCGAGATGTATGCCAAACAGGCACGCGAAGTGGACATCATCATCACCACTGCGCTGATTCCGGGCAAGCCGGCTCCCAAGCTGATCACCGCCGAGA
Organism: Pseudomonadota bacterium; assembly: GCA_018262235.1. Lineage (GTDB taxonomy): Bacteria > Pseudomonadota > Gammaproteobacteria > Burkholderiales > Rhodocyclaceae > Uliginosibacterium. The sequence goes on along the minus strand of JAGTRY010000066.1, from coordinate 10,681 downwards.
TGGTTGCTTCGATGAAGCCGGGCTCGGTGATCGTCGATATGGCCGCCGAGCAGGGCGGCAACTGCGAACTGACCGTGCCGAACGAGGCCGTGGTGCGCCATGGCGTGACCATCATTGGTTACACCGATCTGGTGAGCCGCCTGTCCAAGCAGTCCTCGACCCTGTATGCGACCAACCTGTTCCGTCTGACCGAAGAACTGTGCAAGACCAAGGACGGCCTCATCAACGTCAACTTCGAAGACGACGCCATTCGCGGCCTCACCGTCATCAAGGATGGCGAGATCACCTGGCCGGCTCCGGCGCCTAAGCTTCCGGTTGCGGCGGCTAAACCTGCTGCGGCAACTGCTGTGCCGGTGGTCAAGAAGTCGTCGCACGGCCACGGCGAACCGAGCGAGCCGATGTCCCATCAGAAGCTGGCTGTTGTGTTCGGTATTGCAGCCGTCCTGTTCTGGGTCATTGGTGCGAATGCGCCGGCAGCCTTCCTCGGCCACTTCACCGTGTTCGTGCTGGCCTGCTTCGTGGGTTACATGGTGGTATGGAATGTCAAACCCGCACTGCATACGCCGCTGATGAGCGTGACCAATGCAGTCAGCAGCATCATCGCGATTGGTGCGCTGGTGCAGATTGCGCCACCGCTGACGGCGGACATTTCCCGTCCTGACGAAGTGATCCGCTGGCTCGCCGTGTTCGCCATCGTGCTCGCCACCATCAATATGTTCGGCGGCTTTGCCGTCACCCAGCGCATGCTGGCCATGTTCCGCAAGTAAGGGGAAGAAAAACATGTCTGCAAGTTTGGCTACGGTCTCCTATCTCGGAGCAACCATTCTTTTCATCCTGTGTCTGGGCGGCTTGTCCAACCAGGAAACCGCGCGCCGCGGCAATCTCTACGGCATGATCGGGATGACCATCGCGGTGCTTGCCACCGTGTTCGGTCCGCGCGTGCTGGCGGGCGGCCTGCCCTGGATCATCGGTTCGATGGTCGTGGGTGGGGCAATTGGCCTGTATCTGGCCCGCGTTGTGAAGATGACGCAAATGCCTGAGCTGGTCGCGTTCATGCACAGCATGGTCGGTCTGGCCGCCTGTCTGGTTGGTTTTGCCAGCTACATCGACACCTCGATTGCCTTTACCGGCGCCGAGAAGATCATCCACGAAGTGGAAATCTATGTGGGTATCCTGATCGGCGCCGTGACGCTGTCGGGTTCGGTGATTGCCTTCGGCAAGCTCTCGGGCAAGATCGGTGGCAAGCCGCTGCTGCTGCCGGGACGTCACTTCATCAACCTGATCGGCCTCCTGATCGTCGTTTACTTCGGTTATGCCTTCCTGAATGCCGAAACGGTCCAGGCCGGCATGACCCCGTTGATCGTGATGACGGTGGTCTCGCTGCTCTTCGGTATCCACATGGTGATGGCCATCGGCGGCGCCGACATGCCGGTCGTGGTGTCGATGCTCAACAGCTACTCGGGTTGGGCGGCTGCCGCTACCGGCTTCATGCTGAGCAATGACTTGCTGATCGTGACTGGCGCACTGGTGGGTTCCTCTGGTGCGATTCTGTCCTACATCATGTGCTCGGCCATGAACCGCAACTTCATCAGCGTGATTGCCGGCGGCTTCGGCTCCGACGGTGGCACGCCTGCCCCGAAGGCTGATGGCACTGCCGCCCAGCCGGCCGGTGAAGTGAACCCGATTCTGGCGCCCGAGACAGCCGAGCTGCTGCGCGAAGCCAAGAACGTCGTGATCGTGCCCGGTTACGGTATGGCCGTGGCGCAAGCCCAGCATACCGTGTTCGAGATCACCTCGTTCCTGCGTGAAAAGGGTGTTAACGTGCGTTTCGCCATCCACCCGGTGGCCGGCCGCATGCCGGGTCACATGAACGTGCTGCTGGCTGAAGCCAAAGTGCCGTACGACATCGTGATGGAAATGGACGAAATCAACGATGACTTCCCGGATACCGATGTGGTGATGGTGATTGGGGCCAACGACATCGTGAACCCGGCCGCCCAGGAAGATCCGAGCAGCCCGATCGCCGGCATGCCGGTGCTCGAAGTGTGGAAGGCCAAGACCACGATCGTGATGAAGCGTTCGATGGCTTCCGGTTATGCGGGCGTCGACAATCCGCTGTTCTACAAGGACAACAACCGCATGCTGTTTGGTGACGCAAAGAAGATGCTCGATGAAGTGCTGGTTGCACTGAAGGCCTGATCGGGTTTGAACTTCTTTTGAGTGAAAGCCGGCTTTGTGCCGGCTTTCTGCTTTCTTGTACTGCACGGTATAGTTTCATCCATGAATACAGCCACCCTCAAAATCGCCGTCGCCCAGCTCAACAGCACCGTGGGAGACCTCGCCGGCAATGCGGCCAAGATCCGCCATGCTGCCTTGCAAGCCCGTACCGATGGCGCCCATCTACTGATCACGCCGGAGCTCGCCTTGTGCGGATATCCGCCCGAAGATCTGCTGCTGCGCGCCGATCTTTTCCGCGCCTGCGAAACCGAATTGCAGGACCTTGCCGAAGCTTGTGTCGGCATCGATGTCCTGGTCGGGCATCCGCTGGCCGAGGAGGATCAACGCTATAACGCCGCCTCGCTGCTGCGCGATGGCAAGGTGCTGGCGACCTATCGCAAGCAGCGCTTGCCCAATTACGAAGTCTTTGACGAGGTGCGCTATTTCGCGTCCGGCGAAGCGCCTTGTGTCGTCGATGTTCAGGGCGTGAGCGTTGGCATCAATGTCTGTGCTGATGTATGGGAAGCCGGTACGGCGGAGGGCGCACGCGCTGCCGGGGCGGATGTGTTGCTGGTGTTGAACGCATCACCTTTCCACATGGATAAACACAACCTGCGTCTGGACGTGTTGCGCGAACGTACCGAGCAGACCGGCATGGCGGTGCTCTATTGCAATCTGGTGGGAGGGCAGGACGAACTGGTGTTCGACGGCGGCTCGTTTGCACTCAACGCCGATGGCAGTCTGGCGTATCAGGCTCCCGCGTTCGAGGAGCGTGTCGATATCGTCGAATTTGCCCATGGCCGTTTCCGAAGCGAAGTGAAAGTCGCGCGTGGCAGCGTGGAGGCCGAGGTCTATGCTGCGCTGACGTTGGGAGTGCGCGATTACATCGGTAAAAACCGTTTCCCGGGCGCATTGCTGGGCCTTTCGGGAGGCGTGGATTCTGCGCTGACCTTGTGCATCGCCGTGGATGCCCTCGGAGCAGACAAGGTGCGGGCGGTGATGATGCCTTCACCCTACACGGCGCAGATGAGTCTCGATGATTCGCGCGAGATGGTTCGCTTGCTTGGCGTACGCTATGACGAGCTTGCCATCGCGCCGGCCATGCAGACGTTTGAGACCATGCTGACGCCACTGTTTGAAGGCCGGGCCGCCGATACGACAGAGGAAAACCTGCAGGCACGCATCCGGGGCATGAGCCTGATGGCGCTTTCCAACAAGTTCGGCAGCATCGTGCTGACCACCGGCAACAAGAGCGAGATGGCAGTCGGCTACGCCACCCTGTATGGCGACATGGCAGGCGGCTTTGCGGTGATCAAGGATATCCTCAAGACCTTCGTCTATCGCCTGTGTGAATATCGCAACGGCATTTCTCGGGTGATTCCGGAAAACATCCTGACCCGCGCACCTTCCGCCGAATTGAAACCGGATCAGAAGGACCAGGATTCGTTGCCTCCGTATGAAGTGCTTGATGCCATCATCGAAGCCTACATGGAGCACAACGAATCCCCGCGCGCGATCATTGCTGCGGGTTACAGCGAATACGATGTGCGCCGGGTGGTCGGCATGATCAAACGCAACGAGTACAAGCGGCGCCAGTCGCCCATCGGCATCCGCGTCACCCAGCGCGGGTTTGGCAAGGATTGGCGACAGCCGATCACCAATCGGTATGCTGATGAGTACTGAGCGCCTGAGTTTGGCTATACTTCCCCACGACACAACAAACGCTGGAGAAAATCCGTGAAAAAGATCGAGGCAATCATCAAACCCTTCAAGCTCGACGAAGTGCGTGAAGCGCTGTCCGACGTTGGCATTACCGGCCTGACCGTGACTGAAGTCAAAGGCTTCGGACGGCAAAAGGGTCATACCGAGTTGTATCGTGGTGCCGAATATGTGGTCGACTTCCTTCCCAAGATCAAAGTCGAGGTCGTGGTTACGGACAGCATCGTCGAGCAAGCCGTTGATGCCATCATCAAGGCAGCACACACTGGCAAGATCGGCGACGGCAAGATCTTCGTCTCTTCAGTTGAGCAGGTTGTGCGGATCCGTACCGGTGAGACCAACGAACAGGCAATCTGAACGGGTTGATTGTCTTGCGCCAGGGCCCCGCTTGCGGGGCCTTGTCATCTGTAGCGCGTGAAGTTTGTCATGAAGGAGAAAGTGGTCATGAGCCATCTGTTTTCACCGTTGCGCTTGCGTGAGATAACCCTCCCGAATCGCATCGCGGTTCCGCCGATGTGCACCTATTCGGCAAGCAATGGCATGGCCACGGATTGGCATCTTGCACACCTGGGGAGTCGTGCCTCGGGCGGTGCCGGTTTGATCATCACCGAAGCGACGGCAGTGACCCCGGTGGGCCGGATCAGCCCCAATGATCTGGGCTTGTGGGATGACTGCCAGGTTGAACCCATTGCCCGTGTCACGCGTTTCATCCACCAGCAGGGCGCCATTGCTGGCGTTCAACTGGCTCACGCCGGGCGCAAAGGCTCTACCTGGGTTCCAGGAACTGGCGTGGGCACGCTTCCCGTCGAACAAGGGGGCTGGCAGGTGCAGGCACCTTCTGAACGAGCCTTTGGTGATGGGTTTGCTGTGCCGCAGGCGCTTGATGAAACGGGCATCCAGCAAGTCATCGCAGATTTTTCTGCAGCTGCGCAACGTGCGCTGGCGGCCGGTTACCGGGTCGTGGAGGTGCATGCTGCGCATGGCTATCTGCTGCATCAATTCCTTTCTCCATTGGCCAATCTGCGCACCGATGAATATGGCGGCAGCTTCGAAAACCGTACCCGCCTGACCCGGGAAGTCGTAGCCGCCGTGCGCGCAGTATGGCCACAGCATTTTCCAGTGTTTGTGCGTCTGTCCGCGACAGACTGGGTCGATGGGGGCTGGAGTATCGAAGAGACCGTGGCACTTGCCCGCATCTTGCGCGAAGAAGGCGTCGACCTGATCGATACCTCAAGCGGCGGAATGGTTCCTTCCGCCAGCATGCCGCTTGGCCCCGGCTATCAGACCGGATTTGCCGAACAGGTCCGGCGCGAGGCCGGGATCGCGACTGGCGCGGTCGGGCTGATCACGGCAGCCGAGCAAGCCGACCACATCATCCGTACGCGCCAAGCGGATCTGGTGCTGGTTGGCCGCGAAATCCTGCGTGATCCCTACTGGCCACTGCACGCTGCTCAAGCCCTGGGCCAGCCTGCACATTGGCCTCATCAATATCTGCGGGCAGCACCGGCAGGTTCCACACAGCGCGGAAGTCTCTGAACAGACCTGACGCGAAATAGGGAGTCTGGTAGCAAGCAGAACTGCGTGTGCTTGTTGTAACTTCTGTTTTATTGATGGTGCCCGGGACGGGAATCGAACCCGTACAGCTTGCGCCGAGGGATTTTAAGTCCCTTGCTTGAATTCGGTATAAAGCCAACGTAGACAAGCACTTAGCAAGGCCGTAGGTTATTTCCAGGGCAAATTAGGTCAAGGATACTAACATGCGGAAGAACAAAAACTCTGATGAGATGGTCGTCGACAAGAACATCACCCGGCGTTGCGACGGGTATTCCTTCCGAGTACGGATGATGGTCTCTGGCGTGCGGATTGATGAACGTTTCGACACCTTGGCAGAAGCTCGCGCCTTCAGGGATAGGAAGCGAGCAGATCTCGCCATGGACCCCACGGCCAAGCTCGTTCTGCAGAGTCGCGAGGCCAAGCGAGAGGCTGCACGCTTGACCCTGGGTTCTTTGCTAGAGCGCTACGAACGTGAGGTCACGCCTACGAAGAAGGGTAAGCAACCCGAATTGCTCAAAATCAAGAGGTTGCGGGGGTTTTCAATTGTGGGCTTGCCTGCACAATTCATTGATCGCACCGTACTACTGGACTTTTTGCGGGAAGGGCAGGCGGAAGGCTGGTCCTCCAGCACCGCCAGGAAGTATCTGATGCTGATTTCGGCGGTTTTCACCGTCGCCATCCAGCGTTGGGGGCACAACCTTACGAACCCTGTCCGTTCCATTGAGATTCCGAGCAATGGGGCTGGGCGTACAAGGCGTCTGGAGACTGGCGAGTACGAACGTTTGCTCGTTTCGTTGCAGAAGAGCCGATGCCACTACATGCCTGCGCTTTTTGTCTTGGCTGTTGAGACTGCCGCCCGCAGAGGGGAGTTGCTAAAGCTAGACTGGAAAGACGTCGATCTGATGGCCGGCACTGCTGTGCTTCGCGATACAAAAAACGGTGAAGATCGCGTTATTCCATTGTCTTCGTTGGCACGAAAAACTCTCCGCAGCTTGCCACGCACGATTACTGGTGGCCAAGTTTTCCCCGTAAACGAAAATACTCTCCGCACAAGTTTTGAAATGGCCATTCGTCGCGCCTTACGGACTTACAAGAAGGAATGCGCTGAGGTCGGCAAGGAGCCCAGTGCGGGCTTCTTAGCCGGACTTCGCTTCCATGACTTGCGCCGCGAGGCAACCTCGCGGCTGTTCGAAAAAGGGTTCGATATCATGGAAGCCTCTGCGGTTACCGGCCACAAGACCCTTTCCATGCTAAAGCGATACACAAATCTTCGCGCCGAAGATCTTGCGAAAAAACTTGGCTAGGGGATTTCGGCCTTATGTGAAGCTCCATATAAGGTCGATCAGAACGCGGTCGGTTCAACGCCCCGAATGACTGCTCCACCTTGAAGCCTGTCGGATGGCCTATTCACACAACTCGGCCTTTGCGGCCATTGATGCCAAGAAGATAGAATGGCTCCGGTCGGCCAGATGCGGAATTTCAACTGGCGTGACTTCAACGACCACTTTGCAAGTGATTGCAGTCGCTCACTTTCTCGAACTCGGCGCATGAAAGCTGCCGCTCGTAACTCTTCGCCGAATGAATTGTCGACAAGATCAGGTAACCAATGAGGCTCGTGTCGAAGGCACTCCCAGTCATTCGCACGCACTGGAACGCTGGGGCTACCATTGATGGCCATTCGAATCGTTCGCGCGGTGCACAACGCTGGTGGTGCTGCACCTGCTGACGGCGCGGACCTAGCCTGATATGGCTTAGTCTTGTGATGGAGGTATTCGAGAAAAAACCATGAAATCACACATCGGAGTCTTGATTAGCGACCAGGTGTCCCGCGGAGGCATCCGAATACCTGCATCGGAGCTCATGGCAGCGGAGGAGCGTGGGCGCATTGCTCGCGCTGCCAATGGCCTGCCGGCTGGCACGCCGACACATATGCAGCACGATATGCATCGGCTGATTGGCTGGACCTACACACTGGGCCATCTGATTGACGGTTCGATGGTTCGGGCGATAGGCATCACCGATGTCGTGGAGACCGATCAAGAGAAAGCTGACTTGGCTGCAAGAACAGCCAAGTACTGGGACTGGGTACGTGAAAGTGGTGGGGGCGAGTTCAAGAAGGAACTGCTGCAGAAGCTTGCATCCGTGTCTCTGGACGGAGCGACGTATGAGCGCGTGGAGGCCTATGCGGTCGCACGCCCCGGGCTTGCAGCTGAGCTCTACCCCGAGCTCTTTGCGGGGGAGGCGGTCGACAAGGATGGCCTGACGGACTACCGAACCCTAACCAAGCGCCTAAAGCGAGTTCAACCTGGCGTCTTCGAGGACTCCGAACGCGGGCTGGTCCTGTTCGCCCATCGGTACTTTCGGCGCAGTCTGTCGCACAGGAACAAGCTGAACGAATACTTCCTTCAGGGATTCGACCAAACTACTCGCGAGTTACCTTCAGTCATACCGCGACTGCGTTTGGATCCCGACCTAGTGGGCCACGCGGGCTCGGTACTACCGATGATTGAACTGGAGTATTGGCATGGCCCGAAGTTCACCGACGACATTGCCTCGATCCCCCCTGGGGCATCCCTGCACAAGGCAGACGGTCGAACACGCGAGTACGAAGGCGTAGACAGAACCCATTTCTGGTGGAAGTCACCAGAGACGCGTCGCGAACCTGAGGGCGAGCTCACCTATCGCACGTTCGAGGTTGAGGAGCTCGTTGAGGACCTGTCACCCGGTTTGCCCGATGGCATGTACGGTTGCCGCTATGCGCATGCTGAGTACTCTCCTGCAGCGTCGGTTATCACGCATTTCGACGGAGCGATTCGCGCGTACCCGGAAGCAGACTACATGGCGCGCATCGACAACATGATCGACCACGCAGGGAAGCATTCCGTCTACACCAAGCTGTTCCGGTTCGATAAGGCGATGCCGGTGGCCATCTGGAAGCGACTGTTGAGCGATTACTTCCGGGGAAATCCGCTCATCCCAGAATACCTAGGTGCCCCACCGCTGGAACCACACAGTTCAGTCCAGGCGTCTGAGCACGAGCAATTCGCCGACGAACCTGAGAAGCTTTGCGCCTTCATTGCGCTGGCCAACGACTCGCTGACGGCAGAGCTGGGAATTGATGCAACTCCAATGTTCCTGCCAGATGGACGATGCCTCGCCGCTGTGGAGACTGGCGGCGGCGCAGTGCATTCGTTCATCCGATCCAAGCTGGACATCTCGAATGCCATCTTCCTTGAACCGGTCCAAGGAACTCTCAATCTGGCTCGGCTAGGATTCAGGGCTTCGCCCACACTCGCGGTCTTGATTTCTGAGGTGGTTGCGGGGGTCGCTGATGCTCTGATCATTGATGCAAACGACTTCGGTCTTGAGCGAGTCTCGGTGGCGCTGTCATGGCCGTTCGGCGACATGATCGTCTTGCTCAGTCTTCGCGGCACACCCGAGCTGCTAGTCGCCGCTTTGCGCCAGCTGCTCACCATTGTCGATCCGACGAAACCTCCATCCGAGTGGATTGAAAGCCTCGCGGAGCTCGTGCAGCGTCTGGCGCCTCGGTCAACGCCGGTCTGCGACCTCTGGGACGTTACGGAAGGAATGCTGACCTGCCAACGCGAGGTCGCCACGCATTTGCGCTATCGGATGGAGGAGAAACTCGCCCAGAAGCTGATGGCTGACGGCGTGTTTATCTCGGAACCGCCGGAAGATCCATTGCCGCCGTAAAGTGGACGCTGATGAACTTCCGCTCTCGGCCTTAAACGGACACTCGAATCGCGGGTATCTGTGGCGGTTTTAGGTCGAGAGCGGACTGCTGGGCTCAGTCCGGTAGGCGTTTGGCCGAGCTCCGGGCGTAGGGATCGTCCCGCTAAACGGGGCGACAGGTTCGGCTGACATCAGCTTGGTTGTTCATAGTCTCCGCGCCACAGTCGAAACAGTTCGTCTTCAATCCGTTGCGTGTAGGGGCGTAGCGTGTCGACGCTCAGACGGATGTAATGCATAGCCGATCTCGGGGCCGCACGATGAAGGCTCCTTCCAGCTTCAATACTTTCTGGACCGGATTGAGAAGGTTTTTGTCGTGCGCGGCGTTGTAGAAATTAAAGAGCGCCCGGATGATCCTCAGGGAGTGATTGGCCTGCGCAGGTGAGGGCAGAGTAATGAAATGTGCGCGGAATACATCCGGAGTCAGGTTTTCCGCTGGCTGCGAAAGGTGGTCGGCCCAGTAGCGATCCAGACAGTCCCGATAGCGGCGAACGGTATCGGGTTTCAGGCGAGATTTCTTTACGCTGACATATTCATCAAGCAACGCTTGAAGTGAAATGTTTGGGGTGGCTGTTGTGACTGGCTGTGGCACTGAGTGTGCGGCAGGAGTGGGCGCGAGGCCGAGTAGCAAGCTTGTTGCATCTGATCTGGCTTCCGCGATGGCTGTCAGCAAGTCTGCAATCCGCAGACGACCATCTGGATCGGATCTGAGGGCCTCTGAGCCGCGTAATTGGCGGGCAATTTGGGTGGCTGCACCAAGGTTTTCCACCAGATTGTGAAGAGTCGCAAGGCTCATTTCGTCACTCTGTCAGAAAGGGCCTGTTACGTTTGAGAGCCATGGCGCGTTTCGTCAGCGTTCAGTGCTTCCTTCGTAACGCGCCAGCTTTTCCCGTAGTTCAATGAGCTCAAGGTGAGGCTGCAGCATCTTGCGAACCTCTTGCGGACTGACGCCGAGTTTTTGCAGCTCACGAATCAGCGGGCGCCAGTTGTAATCCTCACGCGCAAGCGCTTCTTCCTCCAGGTCCGCAACGGTGAGCTCTCGTATCGCGGGATAGGCATCAAGGTCGTAAGCGGAAAGATCTGCGATATCGTCGGTTAGCGAGTCATCCTCTTCGTTTGGATTTGTTTGGGGCTGATCGGAGCGCCAAGCGTCTGCATCCCGGTCGAGAGCCGTGTCCAGACCGCTGTCTTGGTTCTGGTGATACCAGTCGAGGTAGTCGCGAGGCGTTTTTTGGAGCGCGTCCTTCTGCCAGATTTCGATAAATTCCTCGTCGCGCATGTGATGCGAGGTTGCCGATTGCGCGTCAAGCAGTGCGCAAAGGTTCAGACCTTTGTTCAAGGACTCCGGTAGGTCGCGACGGATCCTGATCAGGGTGCTGGTGCCCTCGGGCGGCACGACGAACATCAGGCTGCCGACCCGGGCGCTGTTATGAATAGCGCT
>JAGTRY010000157.1 GCA_018262235.1 Pseudomonadota bacterium | reverse complement strand
GCCATGACCCGTGAGTAGCGTGGGCTGTACGGGTGGCGTCATGAAAACAAACCCAACCGCCAGCGGGTCCCGAGGTCCTGTGCTATTGGCGAATTTCCACGTCCGCCAAGCGGAACTGCTGATCCCCACATCCCATGGGAAGCTTGCATAAAGCGATTGGCCCGCACTGTTCTTCGCGCCTGCGTGCACCTTTGCAAGCACCTCCTTCTGACTCTTGGTGAGGCACTTTCCGTCGGGTGGTCCGGAACAGGTTGGGACATCGTTCTCGATGTTGAAGGCAGACTGGCACTTCTCGATGTCGCTGACAATGTTGTCTGCCAACCCATCGAGGACGTCACATTTTCCCAGAATGCTGCCGGACACCAGCTGTAAATCAGCAGCGGAAAAGCTGGTCGAAACATCGGGGCGGTTTGTCTTGGCCGAGGTTTCCGAAACAGACCTATACTGTTGTACCCCCCAAAGCTGAGCTACCGCCGCCTTGGGTAGGTTGAATCCGGGCGAACCCGCAAGAAAACCGTCATACTGGTCAGCACATCGCGAAGCAGCCACCATTGCGTGGCGGCCGCCATTGGAGGTGCCGACGATGTAGGACTTATCGGGCAGTCTCCCGTAGTACGTCCTGATCAGGTTCTTGGCCATGGGGGTCAACTGGGCTACTGCGTTGTAGCCATAGTCGATCCGCGCCTGAGGATCTATTCCGAAGACACCGTCCCCAATGGGACCCTCTTCCATCTGGTGGCCTGCATCCGAACTGATCACGGCGAAGCCTTTAAGGAGGCCATTCGAGGTGGGACCTCCACCCAGGATGTCCCCGTAGGCATTCACCACCCTGCCGTCCAGCCCCCCATTCGCCTGGTAAAAAAACCGGCCATTCCAGGATGTTGGCAGGCGCATCTCAAAACCGATTGCATATCTTTTGCCGTCGACCTTGCTGACGCGTTCGTTCATCTTGCCCTTAACAAGGCAGTGCTCAGGCATAGGGTCGTTGATGCCGGGGAGAGAAAGCGTTCCCTCGGGTACGAGGGAGACCGAGGTGAGCTCTGCATTGGGGTAACGAAATGCCTTGCCGAGGTCGGTGCAAACCGCTACGGCTTTTGATGGGACTGCCTGCGTTGGCACCCCATCGGGGCTGACTCCAGCTTTTTTTACTCCGACACCTCTCGCGCACCCCGATAGAAGGAAAACGATCATAATGGCGGCGAACCATCTCTTCTCGTATTTCATAGGTCTCCTCCTGGCTATGGGTATCCGACACCCGTCGTCCCGTTTTCAATGGTGATGAACACGATCGGCATATAGATGTGGCCTACCGGACCGCCTTTTTTACCGCTGGAAGACCCCAATTGCATCGGGCGGGGCAGGGGCATACCCAATCGTTCGGTCTTCACTTCAGCAATACGCAGGATACCCCTTCTATTTCAGAAGCCTTATCTATTGTTCCAAGGAGATAAAAACCTCCCATCCGTTATTCCGCTCGTTGCGGTGGCGTAGGATGGGCCCTTCGTCGTTTGTCAGGCGATGTCGCGCCGTGCTTCGGCGACCACTCCATCCAAGTCCTCCGACTGTGCCGGTGCGCCCTCTTGGGTTTCGGGCGCAGAGGCCGCCTTCGGCAAACTAATCAGGTTGTGACGCCTAATGGCCCAGATCACAGCAAGAAGCGTGATTGCACCGGTCGCCCACACCAACTTATCGTTTGGATGAAACAGAGTTACCAAGGAGACAAGCGCAATTAGAATGCGCGCCAGGATGTTACCCCACACATTCCTGATACATTGCCCGAACACCGCGAAAGCGACCCCGCAGGTGCCGGTGGTCACCAGCAGGATATCCCCAATCTGTGCCCAGCCTGGTTTCACTACCAGATTCGAACGGGTGAAGAGTGCAAACGTTATGATCGTGATCGGCAGGCAGAGTTTCAGCGCCTGCCACATGGTTCGCATGAACGATGCGTTCGCAATGCGCGCGCAGACCGCAGCAGTGAGCGACGTCGGCGGCGAGAGCTCGCCCCAGATCGACAAAAAGAACACAAAGAAGTGCGCGACCCACGGATTAATTCCGAGTTTCGTCATTGGCGGCACGATGATCACTGCGCCGACGATATAGGTCGCGGTTGGCGGCAGGCCGGTGCCGATGAGCCACCCGAAAACCCATGCCATCAGGATCATCGCAACAATGTTCCAGGCGCCGATGTCAAGCAGCATCGCTCCCATCCTGAGGATGAAGCCCGTGATCGTGAACAAGCCGATCATGATGCCGAGCGTGGCGAGCAGCTCCGTGAGGTAGGAGGTCATTTCGGCATGCGTTTCGATCCCGCGCCGGATGCTGGCGAACAGCGTCTCGGCCGCGAGGGCGGGGTCCTTGCGCACGTATTTGAAATAGAGAAAAACCGCGACCAGCACCCCGAACATCCAGCTCGCGGTATTGACCGCGGCGCGCAGTTCGCCCATGCGGAGGAACCCCATCAGAATGATGAGATAGGCCACGGAGGCAAAGAAGATGGCAGTCGTCACCTTCTGGTAGAGCGGCACCCGCGGCTTGTCGATGCGGTCGCGCGGCAATAGGCGCACGGACACGAGGTAGATCGCCACGCCAATCGAAATGTAGTAGATGAAGGAGAAGCCAAAGCCGCGCAGCACGATGTCCCAGTAAGGCACGCCGAGGTATTCGGCCATGATGAAGGCGGCTGCCCCCATCATCGGAGGATCGATTATCCCGCCCATTGACGCGGAGGTCTCGACCGCAGCGGCAAAGGTCCGCGGTAAACCGTAGCGAATCATTAAGGGAATCGTCATGGTGCCGACCACGGCGGCGCTGGCCGACCCGCTGCCACTGATCAGTCCGATCGCGCTCGACCCCAACACCGCGGTCTGCGGGATCAACCGCCTGGACCGGGCGATCAGCCGGACGACATTGATCATCGCGTTTTGCGCGTTGAACGCATTGGCGACGCCGGCCAGCAGCAGGAAGGCAGCAATCAACGTGAGTGCGAGCTGGCCGTACATGCCGTAAATGCCGGTGGAAAACTCGATCGTGCACGACGTGACCACGCGATAGAAGGTCTCCCCCGGATGCCAGAAGAAATCGAGCCAGCGCGGAAACAGGTAGCCGTAGAGCGTATAGACGATCATCACGACATTGGTCCAGAACAGGATTGGATGATCGAGACGTGTCAGCTCCATCACCAGCAGGAACACCAACAACCCGACGATCAAGTCATGTCGCGTGTACGTGCCCTGGCTGTAAATCGCGAGCCTATCGTATTCGAACAGGAAGTACACGAAGGCATAGGCGGCGATCGCAATGTAGAGTGCGACAAGGGCATGGTTCACCGCCGGCGGCAGCCGCTTGTAAAGGTAGCCTTGCTTGTAGTGAATCAGGACTTGCAGGGCCAGGGCGACTGGAACCAGGCGCACGGCAAGCAACAGCGCGCCGCCGAGCCCCTTGTAGAAGTACCAGACCAGCCAGACGGTGAAGACCAGCGAGAGTGTAAATATGAGGTTACTGATATTAACGTGACTTCTAATCCGGTCAATCAACACAGATCCCCCTTTGCGCGATCGGCGCCGCGGCGGCTTCGACTGCTGCCCGAACATATCGTTTATGCAATTACTTGCTGCCCGCGACTTTCCACTTGGCGCCCCAGGCCTTGTGCTCTTTCAGGAACTTCGCCAGGCCCGGATGCACCGGAATGTCCGGATTGGCGTTGATTCCTTGCACCTGCATGCCGACAAAGTCCCTCGCCAATGGTGTGAATCCCGGCTCGGTCTTCGCGAGATCGTCCTTGTTCTTGTAAAGCGCGGTGACCATCTTGTAGATGACGTCCTCCGGAATGTTCGTTCCTGCGTTATAGCCCAACAGGATCGCCACGCCCAAGAGCGTGGACGGACCGACGCTCTTGCTGAAAGCGCCCTTCGCGTCGATCTCCATGACCGTGAGGCCGGCCGCCTTGATCTTCGCGAGCTCGTCCGGGCAGGGATTCACGATCCGGATGTCGATGCGGACCTCAGTCTCTTTCCAGTAGGCGGGGAGCGAGCGGCCGGCGGTGGTGTAAGTGGCCGACCCCACGATCGTGCCAGACTGCAACGCGTCCGCGTTCGAGTTGAGGTCGATCTGGACGTGCTTGAACTCGTAACCGAGCACCTTAAAGACGCGCTCCATGTTCAGCCAGTTCATGAAGCCGGCGTTGGTGAAGAACACCGGCTTGCCGCTGAAGTCGCGCAAGCATTTGAACTTGTCGGCGTTCTTTGCCGCGATGGCCATCATCGTCTCCTGTGGATAGGCGTACCAGGCGTGCGCAAGCTCCGTCACCTTGGGCTTGTAGTCCTTGAATCCGCCGACGCGCTGATGGAACTCCGTCATGCCGATATCGGATGTGTAGGCGATCTCACCGCTGCCGTCCATCACTTGTTTCATGGCAACGGTGGGAGAGGGGTACGGGTGGACGGTGATAGTGTATTCGCCGCCGAGCGCCTGCTCGATCATCTTGGTCATCGAGGCGGCGGCCCCGTACGCGAACGATCCGACCGCGGAGGTCGCCCAGCGCAGCGGCTTGCGCTGCTGCGCGATGGCCGGGGTGATCGCCGAAAGAGCAAAAACAGCCACAAGCGCCACAACCAATGCTGAAGAAACATAACTTGGTCTTGTTTTTGACATAGCCTTCCTCCTTTGAGTATAATTTGGCGGAACGACGCGCCGCCACCCGCCTCCGGCAAGACGCCTTAATGATTGTTGCAAACGGCTCAATTGATAAAAGGCGGTCACGAATCCTTGAAAGAGATAGTCGGAGGAGAAACCCATTCCGGGAATGTACTGAAAAAGGGCCAAGCTCTCAACACACTTGTTCTACTGAAGGCGAATGACATGCCATTTCCCGGCGCGTTGACGACCCTCCTCCTAACGTAACCACCCCCTCTGCAGCTCTTAGCGTGGAGCGATGCCTTTGGCATCCTCTACCGTCTCCAGTTGGTGTTGCACACTCAGCAGCCCGAT
>JAGTRY010000065.1 GCA_018262235.1 Pseudomonadota bacterium | reverse complement strand
GGTTGGCAAGATGGCGGTTCAGATCCGCCTCGCGCATGAACGGCTCGAAAGATCCGTTCGGCGTTTCATCCACCACGAAATCCGGGTCAATGCCCTTGGCCTGGATAGAGCGCCCATTCGGAGTGAAGTACTTTGCCACGGTCAGTTTGACGCCAGACTTGCCTGGCACGATTGGAATGACCGACTGGACCGATCCTTTTCCGAAACTGCGGATGCCTAGCAACTTGGCTCGTTTGTAATCCTGCAGCGCGCCTGCGACGATCTCAGATGCCGAAGCAGAGCCTCCATTCAGGATCACGACCATCGGTAGTGTCTTGAAAATCTTGGGCAAGTTCTTGAGTTGATCGGCAGCATCGCGGGAATAATCGTCGGGGATGGCCAAATATTTACGCTTCGCGTCCGGGGTACGCCCTTCGGAATACACAACCAGACTCTTCTGGGGCAGGAAAGCAGCAGACACCCCGACGGCCGAATCGATCAGGCCCCCCGGATTGTTACGCAGATCCAGAATCAGGCCTTTCAGCGCAGTTTCCTTGCTCAACTGTTCAAGATGCCGGGCCAGATCGGCAGTCGTCTGTTCCTGGAATTGCGTAATCCGCACATAGCCATAACCTGGCTCAACAAGTTTGGATTTGACGCTACGAACCTTGATGACTTCCCGAGTGAGTTTGAGCACGATCGGGCGGCTTTCACCCTTGCGGAAAATGTTCAGGGTGACCTGCGTCTTCGGCGCGCCACGCATCAATTTCACCGCTTCACTGATGCTCAAGCCCTTCACCGAGGTTTCGTCGATCTTGAAGATCAAATCGCCAGACTTCACGCCGGCACGGAAAGCCGGGGTGTCTTCAATCGGGCTGACGACTTTGACCAGACCATCTTCCATGGTCACTTCAATACCAAGACCACCGAATTCGCCCTTGATGGAGACCTGCAGATCCTTGTAGGCCTCTTCGTCCAGATAAGTTGAATGCGGATCAAGGCCGGCCACCATGCCGCTGATGGCGTCATTGATGAGTTTCTTGTCTTCAACCGGCTCAACGTAAAACTGTTTGATTGCGTTGAATACGTCAGCCAGATTGCGAACCTCTTCTACCGGCAACTGACCAGCCGAAGTATCGCGATTGGCGTTGGCCGCGTAATGCAGACTGATCAGGATGCCCAAACACACACCACTCAGAATCAGTCCAACCTGCTTCAGTCTGCTCATTACTTCTCCAGAAAATCTACTGTTTTGCTCCGACCCAGCGCGCAGGGTCTTG
The DNA here is from genome assembly GCA_018262235.1 of Pseudomonadota bacterium. GTDB lineage: Bacteria > Pseudomonadota > Gammaproteobacteria > Burkholderiales > Rhodocyclaceae > Uliginosibacterium. The sequence continues at coordinate 16,992 of JAGTRY010000065.1, read as the reverse complement.
CGGCTGGCCACGATGCCTGATTTCAAAGTATAAACCGGATTCATCCAAGCCACCGCTGACGCCCACACTGGCGATCACATCGCCAGTTTTCACGTCATCTCCCGGAGTCTTGAAGACAGCTTCGTTGTTGCCATACACCGTCATGTAGCCATCGCCATGGTCGATGATGACCAAGTTGCCAAAACCACGCAACCAATCGGCAAAGACGACCTTCCCTGCCGCCACGGCATGGATCTCGGCGCCGTTACTGGCATGGATGAATACTCCTCGCCAATTGGTGGCGCCTTCAGCGCGGGGTGCGCCAAAACGACCGACGATTTCACCTTTCACTGGCCAGCGCAGCGCCCCCTTTCGCTGACCAAAAGCCATTTCGGAGGCTTCCGTGGTGGCAATCACATCGGCCTTACCCGTAACCGGCTCGGATTTACCTGATGCAATGGAGGTTGAAGATGGTGCTGGGCGTGCTGGTTTGGGAGGCAAATTGCGGGTGATCCGTTCCAGACCCTTGATGAGTTTTTCCATGCGCGCTTCATCGCGCTGCAGATTGGCCATTTGCTTGCGCTGGCTGCGTAGCTGGCTGGAAATCTGATTGAGAATTTCGCGTTGTTTCTTACGTTCAACCAGCAAGGCTGCCTGCTCTTTGCGCTGTGCCTCTTCCAGTGCAGCAAGTTCGGCACGCCGAGTTTCCGCTGCAGCAAGAACGCCGCGCAAGGACTCCATTGCGTTGCGTGCCCGGTCTATGGCCACAATCCTCTGACGCGCAATCTGTTCCAGGTAGTACGCATCCCGAGATACCTGATTCGGGTTGTCTCCGCTCAGGAAACGCCGGGTCCCTGCCTGACCACCTTCTACGTAGGTCCGGAATAGAGCATCCCCCAGTTGCTTGCGTAGCACTGCGATTTCGTTTTCGAGTGCCAGCCGCTGCTCATTGAGCACTTCTACATCGGCTTCGGCCGCATCTCGAGAACGGGATATTTCTCGCAAACGTCGCTGTACAGCCGAAATGCCCTTGTCAGACGCAGCCAATTCGTCAGCTGCTTCGCCATGACTTTCTTCATTGCGGGCTATCTCGTCCTGCACACTGCGAATCTGTTCGCGCAGCGCCGACAATTCGCTGCGTTTGCTATCGGCCGGTGCTGCATGTAGCTCGGCCGATAGCAGGCAGGCTCCTGCAAGAAGCAGAGCAAGAGCTGCCTTTACCCGCATCAGGCTTTAGCCTTGCCCTGATTCGCCACGGCATTCATGGCCGCTGCGATCACTTCCGGATCCGCCAGGTAGTAGCTCTTGATCGGCTTCAGATCTGCATCCAATTCGTAAACCAAGGGCTGGGCGGTCGGAATGTTGAGCTTGAGAATGGCGTCTTCGCTCATGTTGTCCAGATATTTGACCAGCGCACGCAAGCTGTTGCCGTGAGCAGCGATGACTACACGCTTGCCGGTCTTGACTACCGGGGCAATGGTTTCCAGCCAGTACGGCACAAAACGCGCAACGGTATCCTTCAGACACTCGGTACGCGGGAACTCGCCCGGCTTCATGTCGGCGTAACGTGGCGCTCTGTCTTCCATGCGCGGATCGTCCAGATCCAGTGCAGGCGGCGGAACATCGTAAGAACGACGCCAGACCAAGACCTGCTCTTCACCGAATTTGGCGGCTGTTTCGGACTTGTTCAGTCCCTGCAATGCGCCATAGTGGCGTTCATTCAGGCGCCAGCTGTGTTCAACCGGGATCCACAATTGATCCATTTCCTCAAGCACCACATTCAGGGTCTTGTTGGCACGTTTGAGCATCGAGGTGTAAGCCACATCGAATTCAAAACCCTTTTCTTTCAGCAGTTTGCCTGCTGTTACCGCTTCTTCAACACCACGCGGGGTCAGATCCACATCGGTCCAGCCTGTGAAACGGTTTTCGAGGTTCCAGGTGGATTCACCGTGGCGCATCAACACAATCTTGTACATGACGTAAGCCTATTTAGAGGAGAAGAAATCTGGTTTGCAAAGATTGCTTCGACGGCGGTGAAGCGCTTGTCGCAGCAAAAGTGTTATTGTATCGGATCAAGCACGCAGCCCGTGCGTCCCGCGCGCCCTTTCGGCGCCCTTTTTGATCCGGTTCGCTCTCCGAACCGATTTGCTGAAGTGAAAACATGGATTTTGTTGCACAAAATATTTTCTTGATCACCATCGCCATTGTCAGTGGCGTAGCACTGTTTCTGCCTGTGCTGCGCGATGCGCGTGCTCTCAACACGGTGACGCCAGGACAAGCTGTCATGCTGCTGAACCGTCAGAATGCCTTGATTGTGGATGTCCGGGATGCTGGCGAGCTGGAGTCCGGCAAGATTGCGGATGCCCTGCATATTCCGCTGGCGGAGCTATCTGACCGGATGGGGGAATTGGGCAAGAACAAGTCGCGTCCGCTGGTTTTGGTTTGTGCCAGTGGATCCCGTTCCGGCAAAGGTGTGGCGCTTCTGCGCAAAGCCGGTTACGAGCAGGCATTCAATCTTGATGGCGGCATCAAAGCTTGGAAGGATGCAGGTCAACCCGTTGTAAGTGGCAAAAAAACATGAGCAGCAAAGTCCTGATGTATGCCACAGGCGTCTGCCCTTACTGTATCCGTGCCGAGCAACTGTTGCGGCGCAAGGGCGTTGCCGAGATCGAAAAGATCCGTATCGATCTGGATCCGGAGCAACGGGATCACATGATCGAAATCACCAATCGCCGCACCGTTCCCCAGATTTTCATTGGTGGCACCCACGTTGGGGGCTGCGATGAGTTGTACGCGCTGGATCACGAGGGCAAACTTGATGCCCTGCTTGCCAGTGAGTGAGTTCTTTTTCAATCCAACCGGATCTACGTAACATGGACCAGAACCAACAACCCGTTTTCAAAATTGAAAAACTCTACGTCAAGGATCTATCGCTGGAAGTGCCTAATGCACCGGCCATTTTCCTTGAACAGGCTTCGCCTTCCATCAATGTGGAACTCGGCACCCAAGCCAATGCAGTAGGTGATGGCTTCTTTGAAGTGACCATCTCCGTAACGGTTACCGCCAAAATCGAAGAAGGCGACAAGATTGTATTCCTTGTCGAGGCATCGCAAGCCGGGATTTTCCAGATCCGCAACATTGCCCAGGAAGAAATCGAACCGATTCTGATGATCGGTTGTGCCAACATCCTCTTCCCTTACGCTCGCGAAACCATTTCCGACGCGGTGACCCGGGCGGGCTTCCAGCCAGTCCTGCTTGCACCGGTAAACTTCGAAGGCATGTACGAAGCGCGCCAACAGGAATTGGCCGCTCAACAGCCCAAGATCGAAGTACCAATCCAGTAAGTCAGTACAGGTCAGGACACAATGACGCGCTTCATTTTCCTGCTTGCCGCACTCGCCCTTCCCGGATTGGCGAGTGCGCTGGATTACAAGTCGCTGAGTAGCAATGCAATTGTTTATGACGCAGGTTCTGTCAAAGCCCAGCCGCAGTTCATCCTGTTAAAGGGAACCCCGGTTGAGGTCATCGTCAGTGTGGATAAATGGATCAAAATCCGCGAACAGTCCGGGGGCTTGGGTTGGGTTGAACGCGCTGCACTGAGTGACACGCGTCAGGTCATTGTGACTACGGAAGCCGAAGTTCGCCTGCGTGCCGAAGAAAATGCTCCGCTCGTGTTCTCGGCGACGAAAGATGTCGTACTGGAAGTTCTTGAAAAGCCCACTGGTGCCTGGGTAAAGGTCAAACATAGGGACGGCCAGTCCGGTTACGTTCCCATCAAATCCGTCTGGGGAATCTGATGTCCCGTATTGCTGTACTCGGAGCGGGGGCTTGGGGCACCGCGCTCGCGAATTCCTATGCTGTTGCCGATCATGCTGTAGTGCTGTGGAGCATTGAAAGCGACCATATTGCTGAAATGTGCGCAGAGCGGCAAAACCGCCGTTATCTGCCAGGATTGGCCCTGCATGAGGCGCTGCGTGTCACCGGCGAATTTGCTGAAGCGTGCGCTGACGCCGAACTGGCTCTGATCGTTACACCTGTCGCAGGTCTTCGTCCCACGCTCAAGCGGATTGCCACGGAATACCCTGAACTTCCTGTTCTGTGGGCTTGTAAAGGCTTTGAGGCCGGCACAGGTAAACTCCCACATGAAGTCGCTGCCGAATACCTCGCTCCAGCTACCGGACGCGGTGCATTGACTGGACCAAGCTTCGCTCAGGAAGTCGCGATGGGACTACCTTGCGCCATCACCCTGGCATCACCGGAAATCGCGTTTGCCCGTCATTGGGTAGCCAAGCTGATGCATCCGCGACTTCGTCTCTATGCCAACGACGATATTGTTGGCGCCGAGATAGGTGGGGCGGTAAAAAATGTTCTGGCCATCGCTGCGGGAATTTCGGACGGGCTGGGCTTTGGCCTGAATGCACGTGCAGCATTGGTCACGCGTGGCCTGGCCGAGATCGCCCGACTCAGCGAAGCACTGGGAGGACGTCGCGATACCCTGATGGGGCTTGCAGGCATGGGAGATCTGATCCTGACCAGTACTGGAGATCTGTCTCGCAACCGCCGTGTTGGTCTGGCGCTGGCTGAAGGGAGAAGCCTGCCCGAGATCCTGGCAGAATTGGGACATGTTGCAGAAGGCGTATTGACGACGGAAACTGTCGTGCAAAGGGCCGCCAAACTAGGTGTGGACATGCCGATTACCCATGCCGTGCAGGAAGTCTTGTGCGGACGTCTCAAACCCCGTGATGCGGTGGAGCAGTTGATGACGCGTGAAGCCAAGCTGGAGAACTGAATCCAGCAAGAACGCAGTACGCATGGACAAACAAAAACGCCGGTCAGGCAATCCGACCGGCGTTTTTGTTGAAATGGCCGAATTACTTGAGTGTGGTCATGGCAACATGATCCATGTCCGGGAACGTCTGGTTTTCACCTGCCATACCCCATATGAAGGTATAAGCCTGCGTTCCAACGCCAGAATGGATGGACCAGCTCGGAGAAATGATGGCTTGTTCGTTACGCAGTACGACGTGACGCGTTTCTGTCGGTTCACCACACATGTGGAAAACGACACCATCAGCCTGCATGTTGAAGTAGAAATACACTTCCATGCGTCGCTCGTGCGTGTGGCAGGGCATGGTGTTCCACATGCTCCCCTCTTCCAGTTTGGTCAGACCCATGATCAGCTGACAGGAATCGACCACTCCCGGGACTATGTACTTGTTGATGGTGCGCCGATTGGAGTTCTTGGTGTCCCCCATGGTCTGCGGGCTGGCCATTTCGCGGGTAACCTTCTTGATCGGATAGGCCGCGTGGGCTGGTGTGCTGTTGTAATAAAACTTTGCCGGAGCTTCCCTGCTCACGCTTTTGAACACCAACTCCTTGGAGCCTTTGCCAATGTAAAGCGCTTCTTCGTGACCAACCTCGTAGGAAACACCATCCACGACGATCACGCCTGCACCGCCGATATTAATGACGCCCATTTCGCGACGTTCAAGAAAATAAGCCGTACCGTAGGTCTTGCCCAGATCCGGCATGCCCACTTCGCCAACGACAGGCATGATGCCACCGAAGACGATGCGGTCGACATGGCTGTACGTCATGGTGATCTGGTCGGCTGCGAAAATCTGTTCAACCAGATATTCCTTGCGTAGCCCCTCGGTGTCGAGCGTCTTGCTGTAAGCGGCGTTGACGGACTGGCGGATATCAATCTGCATGTTTTACTACTCCAGGTGGATGAGGAATGCAGCGCAAAAACGCTGCTTCCGGGAAGGGGGATTCTCATTCCGTAATGATGCAAATTGTACTCGGAGCCGTTCTGTTCTTGAACCTAAAAGATGCTGGGCTATTGCCTCGGGGAAAACCCTAGGTCTTTGATACTTAATGGAAACAGACTTGATCGTTCATGTTTGCGACACTGTGTAGCATCGCCCCTATAAACCGCATGGATGTCGACGCCTGTGGCATTATCATTCTGACGGAAGTATCCACAAGGCCCTGCTGTGACAAGCCTTGCTGAGCAAAACAACAAACGGGGAGTGGTACAGATGGGGGCTCAATACAGGGTGATTTTTGCGGGAACCATTCTGGATGGTTTTGATGTCGAAATCGTCAAGAAAACCGCCACAAGGCGTTTGAAAGCTTCTGAGGAGCAGATCACACGACTCTTTTCCGGGCGATCTGCTGTACTGAAAAAAGGCCTGAGTAAAGAGATGGGGGAGCATTACGTCTCTGAACTGAAACGCATCGGCATGCATGTAAGGCTGGAGGTCATTCCTGTAGCACCCGTCGTCGTTGCTTCTGACCTTGAAAAAACGCAACTCGCGACCCCCGATGCTCTGGCACGTTATCTGAATGACGTGCCGGATCAGTACCGAGCTCCGTCCATGTCTGATCCGAAAGCGGATGACGCCCCGTCCAATGTTTCCCAAACGACCAATCTGAGAAACGGGACAGGATCTCTGCACGGCAAGAGTGAGCACAAGGCACATGATCCCGAACGAACACTGATAGCCAATGCGGGCGCACTGGAAGCATACCTGGCGGCAAATTCGGTAGCCAGTCCGATGGGCAGCATGACAAGTACTGACATCACTCTTCCGGACAGCAACAAAACGGATCGTCCAGAACCAGCGGTTCTTGCCGAAGACGGAAACGTAAAGACGAGTTTGTCGGCGGGATTGGACACCGGGCCGCTTGGCAGCTTGCGCAACCAGGAAGCAGAGACGGCGATAGCGTCCATGGGTACGGAAGCATCCTTACTCGAATCCAGCATGGATGTGGCACCCCTCACGAAGAGCTCTGATGCGCCTGCCAATGAAGCCGCGCCGCAAGGAAGCCCCGACGCTTCTCAAATACGCGCCGAGGAATTCGTCGAACACGAAGAATCCGGTGAAGACCAAGTCGCAGTGAGCCCAGGGGGGGCCACGATTTCACCCAGGGCTCGATTGATTCTGACAATCCTTGTTGGCGCAGGCCTGTTGGCACTCATCCTCGGGTTGATCTGGTGAATGATTGCCTCTGGTTGTGACTTGCCTGAGTCAGGCAACAACGCCTTATAATTACGCCCATTAACTGGAGGGATCCATCAATGTTTGTATTCAGCAAGGATTGTCCGCTCGAAGATCTTGGCGGCGGGGTTAGTCGGCGCATTCTGGCTCACGGCGGGAAAATGATGCAGGTAGAAGTTCATTTTGCAGATGGTGCAATTGGCCCTATGCACAATCACCCGCATGAACAGCTTACGCATATCCTGTCCGGTGAGTTCGAATTCACGATCGGTGGTGTGACCAAGATAGTCAAGACCGGCGACACCTTGTACAAAGAGCCCAACATCATGCACGGCTGTACGTGCCTGAAAGCGGGTGTTCTGCTTGATACATTTACACCGATCCGGGAAGACTTTCTGGTCAAATAAGCCTCAAGGATTGCAGACATAAAAAAACCGGCTCTTTCGCCGGTTTTTTTATGTGGAGGGGAATGCTCAAGCCTCTTGGGTCAGCACGATTTCATCGCTGAAACCAAACTGACGAAAGTCTCGGACCCGCATCGGGTACAGCACGCCATCTAGGTGGTCGCATTCGTGCTGCACCACTCTTGCGTGAAAATCCTCTACTTCGCGCTCGATGCGCATACCGAACTGATCGTATCCGGCATAGCGCAGTTTCTGATAGCGCGGCACAAGTCCCCGCAGTCCCGGCACAGACAGGCACCCCTCCCACCCCTCTTCTGTGGCGTCGCCAATAAATTGCAATTCAGGGTTGATCAGGACGGTCAGGGGAATAGCTTCCGCTTCAGGATAGCGCTCGCTCGACTCGAATCCGAAGATGACCACCCGCAAACCAATCCCGATCTGTGGTGCAGCCAAGCCCACACCACCTTCGTGCGCCATGGTGTCAAACATGTCGGCAATCAATGCATGCAAGTCAGGGGTATCGAACTCGGTTACTTCCATGGCCTGACTCAACAACCGCGGATTACCCATGCGCAAAACTGGACGGATCATGTGCAACTCGAACAGAAACTCTGCAGCAGACGATGGACGCGTCCCATGGCCTGTTTGAGCGTGACTTCAATTGCTTCCATCTGGATTCCGTGGGCGCTGAGCCCCCGCCCGGCGGCATGGTTCGAAACCAGCAAGATGGCGGCATAGGGGGTCTCGAGTTCGCGCGCAAGTACCGCTTCCGGCATACCGGTCATGCCGACAACATGCGCACCATCGCGCTCCAGGCGATTGACCTCCGCAGCAGATTCCAGACGCGGCCCCTGAGTCGCTGCGTAAGTGCCCCCATCAACCACTTCTTCGCCTGAACGCTTTGCTGCGGCCAACAAGCGTTGCCGGAGCTCGGGGTTATAGGGTTCAGTAAAATCAACATGGACGACCGGGCTGTCACCGCCATCGAAAAAGGTGGCTTTGCGACCCCATGTGTAATCAATGATCTGGTCCGGAATGAGCACAGTCCCCGGCCCGAGATGTTCCGCAATCCCGCCAACCGAAGCGACCGAGATGATGGCTTCCGCGCCGGCCTGTTTGAGCGCCCAGAGATTGGCACGGTAATTCACTGCATGCGGCGGAATCGTATGGCCATAGCCGTGGCGCGCAATGAATACGGTCCGCTGGTCGCACAAATGGCCGAATTGCAGCGCACCGGAAGGTTCGCCATAAGGCGTACGCACAACTTCACGACGCGTGATGTCAAGGTTCGAGAGCTGGCTGAGACCACTGCCACCAATGATTGCAATCATGTGGGATGCCATGAAAATTAGGGTTACCGGATGTTAGCACGTACACCCACAAGCACTCAGCTGCGACTAAGCAGCAAGGGAGGCACCTTGCCATGCTACAATTGAGAGCTTTTCTATCAAGCAGTTACACAGTTCGGTCACAACCGACCTCGATCCACTTCCCCTGCAAAGCCAAAATACATCATGAGCCGCGCCATCCGCAATATCGCCATCATCGCCCACGTCGACCATGGCAAGACCACGCTGGTCGACCAGCTTCTTCGCCAATCCGGCACTTTCCGTGAAAACCAGCAGGTCGCCGAGCGCGTGATGGACAGCAACGATCTTGAAAAAGAGCGCGGCATCACAATTCTGGCCAAAAACTGCGCCATCCAGTACGGCGAAACCCACATCAACATCGTAGACACCCCGGGACACGCTGACTTCGGTGGCGAAGTCGAACGCGTTTTGTCGATGGTGGATTCCGTGTTGTTGCTGGTCGACGCCGTTGAAGGCCCGATGCCGCAAACCCGTTTCGTGACCCGCAAAGCGCTGGCCATGGGTTTGAACCCGATTGTCGTGATCAACAAGATCGACCGTCCGGGGGCCCGTCCGGACTGGGTAATCAACCAGACCTTCGATCTCTTCGACAAGCTTGGTGCCACCGAGGAGCAGCTTGATTTTCCGATCGTTTACGCCTCTGCGCTGAACGGTTATGCAATGCTTGATGCCGACAAGCCCGGCACCAACATGGTCCCGTTGTTCGAGGCCATCCTGGAGCATGTGCCGCAACCTGAAGTTGATGCCGACGGTCCTCTCCAACTGCAAATCTGTTCCCTTGATTACTCGACCTACATCGGCCAGCTCGGCATCGGCCGGATTACCCGTGGCAGCATTCGTCCGAATCAGGAAGTGGTAGTGATGCTGGGCGCAGAAAACAAGGGAAAAGCCAAAGTCGGCCAGATCCTGACTTTCAACGGCCTTGAGCGCAGCTCTGCGGAAGTTGCTGAAGCCGGTGACATCGTGCTCGTCTCCGGCATCAGCCAGGTCGGGATTGGCGTCACCATCTGTGATCCGGACAAGCTTGAAGGCATGAAGCCCATCGCCGTCGATGAGCCGACCCTGACCATGAATTTCATGGTCAATTCATCACCTCTGGCTGGCCGTGAAGGCAAGTTCGTTACCAGCCGCCAGATTCGCGAGCGCCTGGAAAAGGAACTGCTCAAGAACGTCGCTTTGCGTGTGGCTTACACTGAAGATGCGGATGTTTTCGAAGTTTCCGGTCGTGGCGAATTGCATCTGACGATCCTGCTGGAAAGCATGCGTCGTGAAGGCTTTGAACTGGCTGTTGGCCGCCCACGCGTTGTGTACAAGGAAATTGACGGCGTGAAATGCGAGCCTTTCGAAATGCTCTCCATTGACGTTGAAGAAGACCACCAGGGCGGCGTGATGGAAGAACTTGGTCGTCGTCGCGGTGAACTGCAGGACATGCAACCGGATGGCAAGGGACGTGTGCGTCTTGAATACCGCATTCCGGCACGTGGTCTGATCGGTTTTCAGGGGGAGTTCATGACGCTCACGCGTGGCACCGGTCTGGCAAGTCACGTGTTTGACGACTACGCACCGGTCGTTGGCAACATGGGCGAACGTCGCAATGGCGTGCTGATTTCTCAGGATAACGGTGTGGCCGTCGCTTACGCACTGTGGAAGCTGCAGGATCGTGGCCGTATGTTCGTCAGCCACAATGACCCGGTTTACGAAGGCATCATCATCGGAATCCACTCGCGCGAAAATGATCTGGTGGTCAACCCGATCAAGGGCAAACAGCTCACCAACATCCGCTCTTCCGGGACGGATGAAGCTGTTCGTCTGGTTCCGCCGATCCAGCTCACGCTGGAATCCGCCATCGAGTTCATTGCCGATGACGAACTCGTGGAGATCACCCCGAAGTCGATCCGCCTGCGCAAGCGTTACCTGACGGAGCACGAGCGTCGTCGCGCATTCCGGGCGGAATAAGCACTGACCGGTATACAGGCTGCCAAAACCACTCTGCGGAGTGGTTTTGTGCTTTTACTCTTCCTCAGGGCTTCTGCCCGCTGAAAAGTTCTGCTGTCCTTTTGGTCGCCAGCCCGTAAAATGCCGGCTCAGTCCGCCTCGGGCGCCGGAGCACAAGTCAATGAAGCGAATCCTGCCGAACATCTTGTCTGCACTGCTTTTGAGCTGCCTGCCCTGGCTTCCCGCTCAAGCCCAATCGGTCTCTCCTCCTCCTCGCCAAGTCGAACCGCCAGCGGAATCGCTCATCATCAGCCACACGCTTTCTGAACCCGAAACATCGAGTTTCAGCACGGATCTCTACCGTGAGCGCAGCAACATCAAAACCATGGATCTGACCAGCCGGAGCACGGATATCTGGACCCGCATGCGGCGTGGTTTCGGGATTCCGGATCTGGCCAGCCCCGTTGTCGACAAGCAACTGGCCGCCCTGGTGGCCCGCCCACAAGCCGTCATCAACATCCTGGAACGCGGCAGAAAATACCTCTACCACATCGTCAGCGAACTCGAAAAACGCGGCATGCCCACTGAACTGGCGCTCTTGCCCCTCGTGGAGAGTGCCTACAATCCGATGGCTTTCTCCCCTGCCAAAGCCGCGGGCCTGTGGCAATTCATTCCTTCTACCGGCAAGGACTTTCAGCTCCAGCAAAACTGGTGGGTTGATGAACGCCGTGATGTGGTCGCCTCCACCAATGCCGCTTTGCAATACCTGCAAGCGGTCTATGAATTGCAGGGGGACTGGCATCTAGCGCTGGCGTCCTACAACTGGGGAGAGAATGCGGTGGTCCGCGCGGTCAACTCCAACCGAAACGCAGGCAAGCCGACAGATTTCAACAATTTGAGCATGCCGAATGAAACGCGGCAGTATGTTCCAAAGTTTCAAGCCATCAAGATGATTGTGGCCAATCCGGAGCGCTACGGCATCAAGTTACCCAATATCCCCAACGATCCTTATTTCGTCACCGTCGAACGTAGCCAGGGAATGGATGTAGCCGTGGCGGCGCGCCTTGCCGAAATGCCCTTGAGTGAATTCCAGTCGCTCAACCCGGCCTACAACCGTCCAGTCATTCCCGGTAGCCATGCAGCCGATCTGGTGCTACCGGTCGAGAACGCACATAAATTCAAGGAAAATCTGGCCGCACACGCCGGCCAGCCATTGGTCAACTGGAAAACGTATACCTTGCCGCGCGCTGCACGCATTGAAGATGTTGCGCGGCGTTTGCGTCTCAGCCCGGACGTGTTACGTACCGCCAACGGCTTGGCCGCGCGCGCGCGTCTGGCAAGCGGCTATACCCTGCTGATCCCGCAGGATACCGACACCGCACTGGCGGATCGGGCGCCACCGGTGAACATTAAACCCCGCCAAGCTCAGCATAATCCTCCACGCGCGTTGAGCAAGACAGAGCCTCGTCCTGTTGCAAGCGCCAGCAAACCTCGCCGGCGCAGTTGATCTGCTGGGTAGAAGCCCCTGATGCCGCGGTGGTTTGACCATCCTTTTGCCCTGTTTGAAGACAATCTCCACAAGCCCGGGCAACTCTGTTTGCTTGAGGAATTGCTGGAGACGATCCATGCCAGTCGTCCGGAAGAAATCCTCCCGGCACTGCAGGCCATAGAGCGTGCGCAACAGGCCGGGCACTGGCTTGCATTCGCGGCCCGATATGAACTGGGCACGGTGCTGGAGGAGGCGTTCAAAGGCCTCCCGGAGCCGGCAGACGAATCCCGCCCCCCCTTGCTGCAAGCCTGGGTATTTGGGCACAGACGACAGCTCAGCGCAGATGCCATTCCGGCTTTCTGGCAAGCCGGAATGGCATCACTTACCCCTGCCGAGCAGGAAGCATGTGTCCTGTGCTTGAAGCCGTCCTGGGATGAGGCGCGCCATGCGGCAGCCCTTGAGCGCATCCTTGAGTGGATCCATGCAGGCGATTGCTATCAGGTCAATCTGACTTTCCCGTTTTACGGCCAGGCCGGTGGGCATCCGTTGGCGCTGTTTGCCCGCTTGCGCGAGGTGCAGGCGGTTGCCCATGGCGCATTGATGTTTGACGGGGCAGACTGGATCTTGTCGCGTTCGCCCGAGCTGTTTGTAGCCCGCGAGGGCAACACCCTGACCTGTCGTCCGATGAAAGGTACGGCAGCACGCAGTATCGATCCGGTCGAAGATGCCGCCCGGGCCTCGGCTCTGCAGCATTCGGCCAAGGATCGTGCCGAGAACCTGATGATCGTCGACCTGATCCGTAACGATCTGGGACGCCTTGCACCAACCGGTAAGGTACAGGTGAAACGCCTGTTCGAACTCGAAACGTTCGAGACCATCCATCAGCTCACCTCCACGGTCAGTGCCCATGGCATCACGGCAGATCTGGGCGCCATCCTGAAGGCACTGTTTCCATGTGGCTCCATCACCGGCGCACCCAAAATCCGCGCCATGCAGATCATCCGTGAGCTTGAAGGCACACCGCGCGGTCTGTATTGCGGCGCACTCGGCTGGCTGGCGCCTGATGGAAACTTCAGTCTCAATGTTCCGATCCGTACGCTGCTGCTCGATGCGCAAGGGCAAGTCCGCCTGGATGCAGGCAGTGGCATCGTCGCCGATTCGCAAGCGTCTGCCGAATATCAGGAATGTCTGACCAAGGCTGATTTTGTCCGAAGGCTTGATGCAGGACTTGTGCTGATCGAAACCCTGAGATGGGAAGCAGCAACCGGCTATCACCTCCTGGATTTGCATATCGAACGTCTGAGCCATTCGGCACAGTCCCTCGGATTCATCCTTGATCCCGGCGTGGTGTACGAAGCCCTGCAAACGTTTGCACAGCAATTGTCGCGCTCACCGCAACGTGTCCGCCTGACATTGAACCGCGCCGGGCAAATCGCCGTGCAGGCGTCGCTACTGGACCCCGTATCCGGTATCCAGAAAATTGCACTGGCGCCATTCAGACTGCATTCAGGGGATCCACGTTTGCGCTACAAAACAAGTGCACGGAGGTTTTATGACAAAGCCCTCAACACGGCTCAACAGGGAGGATTGTTCGATCTGATCTTCTGCAATGAACGCGACGAGCTTTGTGAAGGCGCACGCAGCAACCTGTTTCTCGAACTGGACGCTGGCCCCTTGCTGACGCCAGCGCTGTCCTGTGGCCTGCTCCCTGGCGTATTGCGCGCTCACCTGCTGGCACAAGGCCGGGCCATCGAAGCCGTTCTGCATCCTGATGATTTGGGAAGGGCACGCCGGATCTGGCTGGGCAATGCGCTACGCGGCTTGGTGGAAGTCCGGATCAGCGACTGAACGCGCCTCGCTCGTTTCTGTAGGCGCGCAACCAGACGCCAAACTGTTCCGCAGCCATCGGATGGCCGAAATGGAAACCCTGCATCAGTTCACACCCCATCTCCTGCAAAGCCTGGGCTTGTTCTGCCGTTTCTACGCCTTCGGCGACGACACACCGGCCCCGCTTTTTAGCCAAATCGAAAATGGATGCGGCAATTGCGCGCTCGGTATCTGATTGCTCCAGACGCGTGACGTAGCCAGGTGCCACTTTCACCCAATCGACAGGCAGATTCATCAGCTGACGCAGGGAGGAATCCCCGCTGCCAAAATCATCAATGGCCAGCAAAACACCGATGTCATGCAGTGCTTTAAGTCGGGAAGCCAGCATTACCGGGTCTTCCAGGCATACCGCTTCCGTCAGATCAAGGCAGACCCGTTCCGGACGGATGTCGCAATAGTCGATGATTCTCTGAAGCTGGATGACAAAATCATCCTCGCGAAGTTGTACGGGAGAAATATTCACCGTCATGCACATCTGGTGATAACCCAGGCGATGCCAGGCCGACAACCGGTCGAGAGCCTGCTCCAGCACCCATATACCCAATTCGTTGATCATTCCGGTGCGTTCGGCCAGAGGAATGAAGCGCAACGGCGGCACGCTCTCACCAAAATCGTTACGCCACCGCAGCAAGGCCTCTGCGCCACAGACTTCGCCCGTCACCACGTTAACCAAAGGCTGATAGTGCACGGCCAGACCGCGCTTGAAGTCTATCGCCGCACGCAAGCTATGCAGGATGCTTACCCTGGACTGCACGTCTTCGGACATCATCACCGAGAACTCGCAGAAAGACCCTCCCCCAGCCTGGCGTGCCTGATTCAATGCCAGATTGGCGTTGCGCAACAGCTCCACGGCATTGCCCTTGCACTGACTGACTCGCACCAGACCTATCCGCATCTGGATGGACAATGCGTGACCATGAACGAAAAAGGCCGGACCGAAAGCCTTCGCCACCCGCACCGGATCCACGGCATTCTCAGGGCCATAAATTCCGAATACATCCCCGTTCATCCGGGAAAGCATGACTTCTGCCCCCAGCGCACCACGCAGGCGTTTGGCCACCGCGACCAGCAAAGAGTCTCCGCAACGATGGCCCAAGGCATCGTTTACATCGGAGAAGCGCACGATGTCAGCAATCGCCAGGCAACGCGAGCCTCCCTGGCGCGCGAACAGATCCAGGTCCACATCCGAGAGGAAACGTGTCCGGTTCGGCAAGTGGGTCAGCGGATCAAAGAATGCGAAGAAATCCAGGCGTTCAATCAGATCGACATTCTCAAAAGCCACGACCAGATTCGACGCAAAGAGCTCGACCAGACGACGATCCACTTCGTGGAGTGGCTGAGGAAGATCCACCACGGCCACGGCATCGCGCAATCCATTGCCCAGCCACATTGAAAAACGGCCGGGTTCAAACACGACAGACCGGACCGCCATGCAGCGTTGAATCGAACGCAAATGTTCGACATCAAGCGCTTTTTCTGCCTCGCACGCTTGCATGGGGGCATAACGCCCGCTCCCGGATTCAATCGAAAGTCCATGATCCCGCTGATTGTCAGCGAGCTTGCGTTCAAAGCAGACGACTCCGTCTATGGGGTGTCTAAGCAATTCAGCCAGACGCAACAGCAGAATCCGTGCAAATTCCTGCGCGGAACGCAGACGGAATATTTCATTGGAAGCGCGTGCTACCGTTTCCATGCCGCGGTTGGCAGCATGCATCAGCTCGAATTGCTCGTAAGCCCGGATTGCCGCAGTCAGGGTGGTAATCAACCGTGCCTGGGTCAATTCGGACTTGGTCCGGTAATCGTTGATATCGTAGCGACGGATCACCTCGAGCTCTGGGGCATAGCCAGGCTGGCCGGTACGCAGGATGATGCGCATGGAATGCCGGCCCAGCTCGTTGCGGAGGGTTTCCACCAGGCGCAAACCGGCGTCTGGCGTTTCCATAACCACATCAAGCATGGCTACGGCAATGTCTTCATGCTCTTGCAGCAGCGTGAGCGTCTCGCTGGCATTACTGGCGTGCAGCAGCTCAAGCGGACGTCCATCCACTTCTACATTGCGCAAGGCATAAGTCGTTGCACGATGAACTTCCTCGTCATCGTCGGTGATCAGTACAAGCCAGGGACGCTGAGCAGGCGCATCGCTGCCTGCGCCCTTCGCCGGCCTGTCATCGGCGAACAGATAGGCATCGCCCTCGGAGGCCTCCGACACGGATGTAAAACGCTGCTCGACCACCCGACTCACCAAGCCCCTCCCTTTTACAGGGTTCTCAGAAACTTTCCTGGCTTCCATTCGCATTCGAATGGCCATCATGGGTTAACGGCGAATCCACACAAAACTTTTGTGTCACATACAAAATCGGTAGCTTTTATTTCTTCTCCTGATTTTTCCTCGTCATTTCAGGGAGAACTCCACGCGCGGCAACTGCTTGGCTGAGTCGGCCTCTGCCGCTACCGTACTGTTCAAAAAGAAGAGTCGTTCAGGGAGAACGCCGGTCTGGTCAAGCAATCGTGCGCGCACCTCCTGAGCACGCTGGCTGGCGAGTGCCTGCAGCTCGGCGGGTGTCACGACATAACTTGAGAGGATGATCCTTTCCATGTCCTCCACCGGTATGTTCTTCAGAATGCCGAGGGCATTGCGAGGACGGGCATCGATCTTCTCTGTCTCGTAAACGGTCTTGAGCAAAGCCGGATATTCGGAAGCTTCAATGCGCAATCCATCCACTTCGTTCACGGCAATGCCGCGTTTGACGAGTTGTTCGGCTTTGAGCGACCGCAATCTGCCATCGAGCCGGGCACGTTTGAGACCTGTGGCATCTGACGCTGGATCGGCATGCCCTGCGATTTCGAGCTTCAATGCCGGCCGGTCGGTCAGCGCCTTGATCAGGGTCCGCAACTTTTCTTCGGCTGAAGCCCGAATCAGGGCG
>JAGTRY010000064.1 GCA_018262235.1 Pseudomonadota bacterium | reverse complement strand
CACCAGCGAGATCACCAAAACCTTCGAGATCAGTTGCGACAAGTTGGCGGCCGCGCGCTGAGTCGGTCCCTTTCCCCCGCGGGCCCGGCTGGGCCCGCCAAACATCGAACCAGGAGTCACGTATGTACAAGCGAAAGACAATGTTGTGGGTATCGGCCCTGATCATGAGTATCGGGCTAGCGGCCTGCGGTGGTAGCGGAAATGACGATGAAGCGCCGTCCGTGCCGACATCGAGTTCCAGCAGCTCATCTTCCGGAGGCCAGGCTTCCAGCAGTAGTTCCTCCTCCAGTGGAGGCGCTGCATCGAGCAGCAGTTCATCGTCAGGCGGCGCGTCGTCCAGCAGCTCGTCGTCCAGCAGCTCGTCGTCGAGCAGTAGCTCATCATCCAGTAGTTCCTCGGGTGGTCTGACAGAGACCTTCTCGGTGACCACGCTGCCCGCATGGAAGCAAGATGTCGATGCCGCAGGCTTGGCCCTGGATGCCAGCGGAAACCTCTACGTTGCGGACTACGGAGGGAACACCATTCGGAAGATCGCGACCGATGGCACGGTGAGTGCCGTGGCCGGAGGGAACCCAACCAACGGTTTGGCGGATGGGACTGGTAGCGCTGCGTTGTTCGACATGCCCTGGGGTATCGCGCTGAATCCGCTGACTGGAAATTTCGCTGTGGGCGACTTCGGCAACAAGCGCTTGCGTATCGTGACACCTGCAGGCGTGGTCACCACGCTGCCGGGGGCTAACTCCCAGCCGAGAGCTGTGGCTTACGATGCCTCGGGCAACCTTTTCTATTACAACTTCAGCACGACGGCCATCGATAAGGTGACGCCATCTGGCGTGGTCTCCCAGTTCGTTACAACGTCATTCGAAGCTTTTGGGATTGCAATCGACCCGGCGGGCAACCTCTATCTGGCCGATAACATATCCAGAATCCTGAAAGTGACCCCTGCGGGTGTGGTGACGACGCTGGCTGGCTCGGCGACGAGTGGATCGGCGGATGGCAAGGGCACAGCGGCCTCTTTCAAGGAGCCTGAGGCCATTACCTACGGGGCGAACGGATTCCTGTATGTCTATGACAAGGGCAACAAGCGTATCCGCGAAGTAGCGCTGGACGGAACGGTGAAGACGCTGGCCATGACGACGAACCCGATATCCACCATTCAATTCAGCGTCAGCCTGGCGTTCGATGCCAGCCGGAAGACGTTCTATCTGTCTGTGCCCGGTGATCACACGATCTACAAGATTGCACCCGTCACTCCGTGATGCTGGTGGCGTGGCGCCTCTACGTGGGCGCCACGCCAGGTTTCCAGCAAGTGATTGAGTACGTGGTCGATGAACACAGCGCAGTAAAACGCACCGGCCCAGTAATACCATCGCGCTGGATCAGATCATCCCCTTTACCCCAGGAGAAATGACATGAACACCCTCATGACCGGCTCTTGTCTATGTGGCGCGGTGAAATACCACGCCGCCGCCGAACCGGTGATCACCGGCAATTGCCACTGCCGGGATTGCCAGCGCAGCTCGGGGAGTGCTTACGCCCCGGTCTTCTTTGTCCCAGCTGCTGCGCTCTCCATTGAGGGGAGCGTCCACTACTACGAGAGCATCGGTGGCAGCGGGGCCAAGGTGCGGAGAGGTTTCTGCCCCACCTGCGGGTCGCAGCTTTTCGCCGTTGCCGAATCCATGCCGGGGCTGATCTCGGTGCGGGCAGGCACCCTGGATGACACGAGCCACTATGTGCCCAGCGCTGACATCTTCGTCAGTCAGGCTGCTGTGTGGGACCACATCCCAGACACTGCCCTGAAATTCGCGACCCTGCCGCCAGCGCCGCCAACAAGATAGGAATGACGAAGTCATCTACCCCGTGTCGGAGCTATTACATGACGCCAGAGAGAGTAAGTTTTTTAAGTGGCAGCAATCTGCTGCAGGGATTGTTCTTTCGCCCTGCCCGGCAGGCGCCGAGCCCAGGGGTCGTGGTCACCGGGTCGTGGACCAGCGTGAAGGAACAGATGTCTGCCACCTACGCCCAAGCCCTTGCGCACAAAGGATATGCGGCCCTGTGCTTTGATTTCCGAGGTTGGGGCGAATCCACTGGAACGCCGCGCTACCTCGAAGATCCGATACGCAAGGCGGCGGACATCGTTGCGGCCTTCGATTTCATGGCGGGTCATGAGGTGGTCGATGCCAAGCGCATCGCCGGCCTGGGCATCTGCGCTTCGGCGGGGTACATGAGTCAAGCGGCGGCCATCTCGCCGGTGCCGCGCGCTGTGTGCCTGGTGGCACCGTGGCTGCATGACGAACAGATCGTGCAGGAGGTCTACGGTGGGGAGGAAGGCGTGGCTGCACTGATCGCAAAATCGCGCGCTGTGGAGCACGGCGGCGAGACGGTGATCGAGGCCGCGAGCGTCACCAATCCTGCATCGCTGATGTACCAGGCACCGTATTACACGGAGCCTGCGCGTGGCCTAATCCCGCAGTATGACAATCGTTTCGATCTGCGCTCATGGGAACCATGGCTGCGATTCGACGGCGTTGGCTCGGCGGAGCGTTTGTCTCTGCCGACCTGCATCGTGCACTCGCGGGCTGCCGCCATTCCCCACGGCACGGAGCGTTTCGCGGCACGGCTCGGGATGCAGGCCAGCCTGTTCTGGCTGGAAGGCATCAGCCAATTCGATTTCTATGACCGTCCCGACGCGGTCGAAGCCGCGATGCGCCATGTCGAGGCACATCTGGCGACACATTGTCGATGACCCAGCGGGAGATGACATTGAGCCCTGTGACCGATCTGCAAATCCGGCAAGACCTGGCTGCCTTGCACGCCGCCGTGCGCAACTTCGGCGCTTTCGCTGATGCCGGCCTGTTCGCCCAATTGGAGGCCTTGTTCGCACCGCGTGTGCATGTGGACTACCAATCGCTCACCGGACAGGCGCCGGCCCGCGTGGAAGCCGCCACGCTGATGCGCGAGTGGGCCGGCGTGCTACCCGGCTTTGACCTGACCTTCCACCATATCGACGGCATCAATATCGACCTGCACGGGGACTCGGCCAGCGTGGCGGCGAATGTGTGTGCCGACCACTTCGTGGCTGGTTTGTTCTGGCGCGTTAGGGGGTGCTACGAATTCACTTTCCAACATGGCGAGAGGCGCTGGAAGATCGACAGCCTGCGTTTCCTGCTGCGCGAGGAAGAGGGAACGCGCGATGTGTTTGGGCTTGCGATCAGCGCTGTGCAAGACCGTGCTGCGTAATCCAGTGATTTTGATCGCCCTCACTGGCTGGTTTTGATCACTAGGATGATGGACTTGAGCACTGCGCTGGTCGCAATCAACGGCTAAAGGCGTTTCGCCGAGTGTCCACCTTTTTACCCATCGTCTTTTAATGGACGTTTTGGTATCAAGGTGGATTTTTTTGGATTGGAATATTTCCTAATATTTGTTTTTATACAAAATTTTGGACTTCATAGGATCGCTTGGTTCGTCTGTGGATCTACTTTAGGCGGACGTCTCTTCGCCACGAAGACCCATGAAACCCGCACAGCTGATGGCTTTGCGGGTTTTTTGTTGTTGGTCTTTCCCGTTTGCGCTGTGAGCAAAGTGTTCCGCAAGTTTCTGGACGGGTTTCTGGAAATGCAACAGAGTTGCATTAAAGGGGCGTTCGGATAGAATGCGAGAGCTGCCTTCTCTCCAATATCCATGACGCTTGGTCGGTTTTTGCCTCTTTTGCTGATCGTTTGCCTGCTTGCTACGCAACAAGGCAGCTATCTTCATGCGCTGAGCCACTGGCACGCTAAAGAGCAGATTGAAATCCTGGGGTCGTCAGCACACAAGAGCGATCCGCATTCTGGTCAAGACCATTCCTGCAAGATCTGTGCGGCTTTTGCTGTGGTGGCAGCCGGCATGGCTGTGGCAGGTTTCACCTTGGCGGCATGGCAGACATTCATCGTCCAGCCCGTTCTCTCCTTGTCTGGGTGGGAACCATCCCTTCTCTTCGTCTACGGTTCGCGGGCACCACCGACCTGTTCTGTTTGAAAACGGCTTCCGTTTTTCGGCAGGGCGATACTGAGAATCTATACGTCATTTTGTTTTGTGGTGTTGGCCACGAAGCATCGGATACTGTGTCCCGCTCCTGTCTGAAGTGATCTCTGCTCAAAGGCTCTGCGCAGGGGCTTGATCCAAATCCTTGTCCCAAAACCTTCGCGGGCGAGGCCTCTGTACAGGCTTCATGAAGCGAAAGTATGGAGACGGTGTGGATTAGCGGAATGATGAAGAACGCTACCGTTGATTGCCTTCTTGGCTTTTAGCCAACCGGCTGGAGGCCTTGCGCACGCGATTGTATGTATTTCCGAAGCGCCCATCTTGAGTGCGCTTGCCCAAACCATCACCAAAGAATTCTTTTTCCCATGTTCAAAAACCAGACGTTTTTCACCTTGCCGAGCTGGGTGCGTGTGCTTGTGGTTGCCCCCGTGTGCGTATTGCTCTGGCTTGCTGTGGCGTGGGCATTGGGAGGGGCAGGATGAGCGCCATGATTACCTTGAAGGACCTGACGGTCAGTTATCGCCGCCATCCAGCCGTGCACCACCTCAGCGGGATCTTCGAGCGGGGTTCGCTGACAGCGCTTACCGGCCCCAACGGCGCAGGCAAAAGTACGCTACTCAAGAGCATCCTGAATCTGGTTCCCATCGAGCATGGCGTCGTCACGCTCGCGGTGCCGCGCAGCCGCATTGCCTATCTGCCACAGCAATCCGAAATTGATCGAAGTTTTCCGATCTCGGTGCTTGATTGCGTATTGCTTGGGCACTGGCAACGTATCGGACTCCACTCCGGCGTGCCAACCGCGTCGAAACAGCAAGCATTGGCTGCGCTGCAGGCTGTCGGTCTGGATGGTTTTGCGCCGCGCCCGCTGGGGTCCTTGTCGGTAGGACAGTTCCAGCGCGTCCTGTTTGCCCGCATTCTGCTGCAAGACGCCGAACTCATTCTGCTTGACGAACCGTTCAACGCGATTGATTCGCACACCACCGAAGCGCTGGTGAAAATAATCCAGGGTTGGCATGCCGAAGGGCGCACCACGATTGCCGTTCTGCATGATTTTGAGCAGGTCCGTGAATATTTTCCCCATACGCTGCTGCTGGCCCGCCGGCTGATTGCCTGGGGCAGTACCGAAGAAACCCTGAGCCCGGAAAACCTGCGTCTGGCGCGCGAAGTCACCGCTGCCTGGGATGAACATGCCCCTGTCTGTATCACCGCAGCAGATCAATAGAAAACCCATTATGTACTCTTTGTATGACGTCTTGATCAGTCCTTTCGTGGACAACCCATTCATGCGCCGGGCCCTGGTTGGCACTCTGGTGCTGGCCTTGAGTAGTCCACCGCTGGGCGTACTGCTGACGCTGCGGCGGATGAGCCTGCTGGGCGATGCGCTCAGCCATGCAGTGCTGCCCGGGGTGGCTATTGGCTATCTGCTCTTTGGTTTGTCCTTACCTGCGATGAGTGTGGGAGGTCTGTGCGCAGGGCTTGCAGTGGTTGCTGTGGCCGGGTGGGTCAGTCGCCACACCACGCTGCGGGAAGATGCGAGCCTGGCGGCCACCTATCTGGTCGCGCTTGCGCTTGGGGTGATGCTCATCTCAAGTCAGGGTACCCAACTGGATCTGCTGCACATCCTGTTCGGTAGCGTACTCGCCGTTGATCATGACGGGTTGATACTGATCGCTGCCGTGGCGACCTTGACCTTGCTGCTGTTGGCGGGGTTCTACCGGGGTTTGCTGCTGGAATCCTTTGATCCGGTTTTTCTGGCTGCCAGCGGCAGGCGTGGTGGTTTCTGCCAGCAACTGTTTCTGCTCATGATCGTGCTGAATCTCGTGGCCGCCTTCCAGACGCTTGGCACCTTGATGGCGGTGGGGCTCATGATGCTGCCCGCCGTCTGCGCGCGGCTGTGGTGTGACAGCCTGGTCGCCCAATTCTGTGCGAGCGTGGCGATAGCCATGCTTGCGAGCCTGTCAGGGTTGCTTTTGTCATATAACTTCGACTTGTCTTCGGGGCCGGCCATCATTGTGGTGCTCGGCCTGCTGTACTTTTTCTCATTGCTGATGGCACCGCGTGGCTGGCTGAGACCGTTGCTGAAACGTCCGCATTTGCGGGCTTGAGATGCCAAGCCATTTTCTTTTTTCCAGAATCTTATCCTGACAGGAGAATCCTCATGAATAGATGCTTTCGTACTCTGCTTGCCCTCGGTCTGATGGCGTTTGCCCCCTTGGCCTGGTGCGCCGACAAGATTCCTGTCGTTGCCAGTTTCAGCATTCTCGGCGATATCGTATCCGTCGTTGGGGGAGACCGTGTCGTCGTTACCAGCCTGGTTGGTCCGGACCAGGATGCCCATGTTTTCGAACCGACGCCCGTGGACGTCAAGAAAGTGGCACAGGCACACATGGTTGTCATCAACGGCCTGGGCTTCGAAGGCTGGATTGCACGCCTTGCCAAATCGGCCGGCTACCGCAAGGAAATCGTTGTGGCCAGTGCCGGGGTTCGTGCCCGCACGATGTCAGCGGAGGAGGGCCATGGTCGTCAAACCGATCCGCATGCCTGGCAGGATCCGAACAATGTCATCGTCTATGTCCGCAACATTGCCGAGAAACTTGCTGCGCTGGATCCTGCCGGTGCGGCTGAATACCGCGCGAACAGCCAGCGGTATATTGCCGAACTGACCAAGCTCGATGAGTGGATCGTTGCGCAATATGCGCAGACCCCGGCGACACGGCGCAGGATCATTACCTCGCATGATGCGTTTGGTTATCACGGCGCCCGCTACGGTATCGAATTGCTGGCTCCGCAAGGGATGTCGACTGAAAGCGAAGCGAGTGCCAAGGATGTTGCCAATCTGATTCGCCAGATTCGCCGCGAACACATCAAAGCCGTGTTCATGGAAAACATGAGCAACGCCAAACTCATCTCGCAGCTTGCGCGCGATGCGGGCGTCACGCTTGCGGGCGAACTCTATCCGGATGCGCTTTCCAAAGCGGATGGGCCAGCGCCCACCTATCTGAATCTGATGCGATACAACGTCAATCAGATTGCTGAAGCCATGAAGAAGAATTGATCGTGGAGCAAGGCACTTAACAATATAAGAAGCCCTGTCCGGCGTAGCTGGGCTCCGGCATCGTGGTGCCCAGGATCACGTGTTCAAAGCTCTGCAGTTTGAGCGTCTCGGCCAGCTGCCACTCACAGCTGGCTTTACCGACTCGTTTGCGTCAGTGCGTCAGGCTCATCGGATGACACGGCAACTCGTGACGAAAGAACACTTCGCCGCAGAAGTGTTGGCTGTACGGGCTCTCGCACCAGCGTTGGACGATCTTCTCGTCTGACAGGGCAAAGCAGTGCTTGCGGTAGGTAAGCCCCGCCATGAGCCGCGTCGGCAGTGGCAGCTGTTCGGGCCCTTCGGCGTGAATCGCGCCAAATTCACGCTCGAAAACCGGTCAGTCAATCAACGCTGCCAGTCGAACCCGCTCGCGGCGCCGATCAATCAGGTTCCCCAGACGCATCCGGAACAGATCTTCCTGCGGGACGGATTCCTGACCTTTGGGCTTCATCGCGGCTCGCTCAATTTGCAAGAAAACGCCGGGCCAGATTCGAAAATATGGCAAACCGATGAGTGCACTTATTCCACTCCAGGCTCGCTACTGCGCGGTGTACGGAGATATTTCAAGGATGACTGTTCATAAGCACATATATCTTTATGTCATTAGACGTCGTCTATTGAAAGAGTGGTCGGTTTTGTTTTTGTTTGTGGTCTGAAAAGTCAATCAAATTGAAGTTTTTTTAAGTTTTTGTTGTGCAGCAAAAAACTGAAGCGCCCAAAAGGGCAAGTTGGTGGAAGTGTCTAAAGCTCAAGAGCACCAGGCCGTATCAATGAAGGTACATAGCGTTTGCGTGCGCCTGTGTAAGCGGCTTATGGGTTAATTCCAACGGTATTTTTTGGCGCAGCCGATTGCGCAGAAAGGATGGTTCTCCGTCAAGCAGACTAAACGCTGGAAAAGCTTGTTGAACACAAATGACCCCGATCATTCCTGACGTAAACATCTTCAGTTCGATACCGTCACGAATGGGGCGCATCGTCAAGTACGACTACCGTGTAAAACACCTCTAGCAGCATGGCTTCATCTTCCGCTTTTTGTTGTCAATTTCCCTGTTTGTTGTCCTGGAAATAAAAGCGCAAATGCATAAATTATTTGTCTTGAAAGATCTGGTAGATGGCGGCAGGTATCTGATCCGTATCGTTTTGTTCAATACAGCGTTTATTCAATTGGTATGTACGTGTTTTGATGAGGTCCGGAGCTTTTTGGGCCGGACATCATGTGTCTTCTCGTGTGGGGAAAGGGGCCGTGGAGTACGTGCCGGAAGGACAGGGTTTTCCGACGTGTTACCCATTGTGGGCTCCGAGTCTATACATCGCTTCAACCTTAGCCTTGGCTGAATAAGAATTCATTTTTCAAGGAGTGTACATGTTCAAGAATATGAAACTCGGTACCCGGCTTGGTCTTGGTTTCGCGGCAGTGTTACTGCTGCTAGCCATCGTATCGGCCGTCTCATTGGTACGTTTGAGTGACGTCACTGCGGAGACGGCAGAGATCGTTGACGACCTGATGCCCAAGGTCGTGATGTCTGACGAGATTGTCGAGAACATTCTGATCCAGGCCCGTGCTCTGCGTAATCTCTTGCTCTCGAATGACAAAAGAGTGGAGCGGACGCAGCTTGAAATCGATGCCAGTGTCAGAAAGCGTAACGATGAACTGATCGACAAGATCAAGCCCATGATCAATTCACCCAAAGGCAAGGAATTGTTTGAGGCTATGGTTGATGCCCGGGCGAAATTTGGCGTTACCATCGATATCCTGATCTCGCTGGCAGACAGTTCGTCACCGAAACACGATCCCGCCAAGGCCACCGAGTACCTGTTCGGTGACTACACGTCCACTGCGACCGCTTTTGTCAGTGCGACCAAGAAATTAGCCGACTACCAGAAAGAACTGGCCGACGAGTCAGGCAAAGATGCAGCGGAAATCGCAGGTACGGCGAAAACCATCGTACTGGTCTTGGCCATTACGGCCATCCTGCTCGGAATCGGCATTGCCTTGCTCATCACGCGTGGTTTGCTGCGGCAGATGGGGGGAGAGCCCGACTTCGCGGCGCTGGTCGCGAACAAGATTGCGCGTGGTGATCTTTCAAGCGTGATTGAACTCCGGGCGGGCGATACCACCAGCCTTTTGTACGCTATGAAGATCATGCAGGAATCGCTGATCGGGATCGTTGGCGAAATCAAGGAGATTGTTGGTGCTGCCAACAAGGGAGATTTCAACGCCAAGATGACCATGAACGGCAAGGCTGGCTACACCAAGGAGCTTTCCGAACTTCTGAACCAGCTCTCCGAGACGGTGGATATGGTTTTCAAGGACACCATTCGTGTGGCCTCGGCGCTTGCCAAGGGCGATCTCTCACAGAAGGTCACGCGTGATTACGAAGGCGCTTTCAATCAAGTGAAGATGGCTGTTAACACCACGGCGGAATCACTGACCAAGATCGTCGGTGAGATTCGTGAAGTTGTTGCCGCAGCCAACAAGGGCGACTTCAGCATCAAGATGAATCTTGCTGACAAAGCCGGGTATACCAAGGATCTGTCCGATCTGCTCAACCAGCTCTCGAATACCGTCGATGGCGCCATTAAGGATATCGGCAGCATTGCCCAGTCGCTGGAAGGTGGTGACCTGACCAAGCAGATCGCCCGCGAGTATCAGGGAGATTTCGACCGGCTCAAGCAAGCACTCAACAACACCGTCACCAAGCTTGCCCAGACCATCTCCGAGGTCAACAACACTACCGAGACGCTAGCTTCCGCCACCGTCCAGGTTTCCTCGACAGCGCAGTCGCTGTCGCAGGCTTCTTCCGAACAGGCCGCATCGGTTGAGGAAACTTCTGCTTCCATCGAGCAGATGACTGCGTCCATCCAGCAGAACACCGAGAACGCCAAAGTTGCTGATGGCATGTCTGCCGAGGGCAGCAACAAGGCCGCTGAAGGGGGTGAGGCTGTCAATGAAACGGTCGGTGCGATGAAGGAGATCGCCAAGAAGATCGGCATCATCGATGACATTGCCTACCAGACCAATCTGCTGGCCCTCAATGCTGCAATCGAGGCCGCCCGCGCTGGCGAGCATGGCAAAGGCTTTGCTGTGGTCGCTGCGGAGGTGCGCAAACTGGCCGAGCGTTCTCAGGTCGCAGCCCAGGAAATCGGCCAGCTCGCGGTCAACTCGGTCAGCATGGCCGAGAAGGCAGGCAAACTCCTCGACGAGATCGTTCCGGCCACCAAGAAGACCGCAGATCTTGTTCAGGAAATCACCGCGGCCTCCGAGGAACAGACTGCTGGCGTGAATCAGGTCAATACCGCGATGAGCCAACTCTCCCAGATTACCCAGCAGAATGCTTCTGCTTCCGAGGAGCTTGCTGCGACGGCTGAGGAGATGTCTTCGCAGGCAGGCAATCTGCAAGAGTTGATGGCTTTCTTCAATATTGGTAATACCGGTAAGCCTGCCACACGTGCAGCCGTCAAGCGTCCTGTTCAGAGCCATGTCCCGCAGTCCAGCTTTGCTTTGTCCATGCATGGAACGGGGCCGGACGAAGCCAGTTTTGGCCGCTTCTGACAGACATGGAGGCCACTATGAACCAGGCTACAACCCCAATCGTACCGATCATGCCCGGTACGCCGCCAGCCGTGATCGGCAGCAGTTCCGGTCAGCAGCAGTACCTGACCTTTTCTCTCGGGGGCGAACTGTTTGCCATCAGCATCATCTCCATCCGGGAAATCATCGAGAACAGCAAGATCACAACCATCCCACTGGTCCCGTCCTTCATTCGAGGGGTCATCAACCTGCGTGGTGCGGCGGTGACGGTCATCGATCTGGCGGTGCGTTTCGGGAAAGCCGCAGCAGCGGTGACCCGACGTACCTGCATCGTCATCATCGAGATCACTGTGCCGCATCTCACCGTACCTCAGCAGATGGGCATCGTGGTTGATGCGGTCTCCGAGGTGCTTGAGATTTCGGCTGCCGATATAGAGCCACCGCCTGCTTTTGGGGGCCGTATCCGGGGTGACTTCATCTCTGGTATGGCCAAGATCAATGGTCAGTTTGTCGTGCTTCTGGAGGTCGACCGGATTCTGTCGTTCGACGAAGTCGAGGGGCTTGCTGCCATAGGTCAGAATGCTCGGTTCGCGGATTGAAAGAAGTCGCTTATGAGAGACCGGTTGAAATGAAGCAACATGCCAGTGAAGTCGGCGAAGTGGGCGACAGCAAAGAATCGCCCGCTTTGCTGGCTCCCGTGGGGACGGTTTTGCGTTCCCGATCAAACCAAAGTGGCTGTGGCGACGTTGAACGAGATGCGTGTTCAATGAGTCAGGCCAATCCTTTTCACATTCCTGAGATCAAGCCAAGCGAATTCGCCCAATTCCAGAAACTGATTTTTGATATCGCGGGCATCCATCTGCCGGAAATCAAAAAGTCCTTGCTGGTGGGAAGACTCTCAAAACGCCTCAAACACCTTGGATTTTGCAGATTCTCCGAGTACTACAACTACGTTATCAACAAGGCCCATGCCGACGAATTGCAGATCTTTGTGGATCTGCTGACGACAAACGAAACCTTCTTTTTTCGTGAGCCCCAGCATTTCGACTTCCTGCGCAAGCGTGCGGTGAGCCATGGCGGCAGTACGTTCCGGATCTGGAGTGCTGCGTCATCAAGTGGCGAAGAGGCTTATTCGATGGCCATGGTATTGGCAGACACTCTGGGTAACCGGAGTTGGGAAGTCATTGGTACAGATATCAGTACCCGTGTTCTCGAAAAAGCGCGTTACGGCCATTACCCGGTAGACCGCATCGAAGGAATCCCGCCCATCCTGCTCAAACGCTACTGTCTGAAGGGCCTGGGAGAGCACTCGGGGACGTTGTTGGTTGCCCGCGAATTGCGTGAGCGCGTGCGCTTCCTGCATAGCAACCTGATGAGTCCGCGCAAAGACCTGGGGCTTTTTGATGTCATTTTTTTGCGCAATGTGATGATCTATTTCGACAATGACACAAAGCGCAAGGTGATCTCCGGCCTCATGCCCTACCTGAAGAAAGACGGGCACTTCGTCGTCGGCCATTCCGAATCGCTGCTTGGTCTGACGAACGCGCTGAAACCGGTCCAGCCAACCATCTATTGCCGTAATTTCTGCTAGAGATTGGCACGCCCAACAGCGTGTCCTGACAGAGATCTGGAGTGGGTCGAAAAGTGGATCGCGCTAGGTGCGGGTGTTGTAGCCCGACTTGAGAAACGCTTTCGCCATGGGGGCCGTACAAGCGCCGGTTTCTGAGCCGAAATGGCGGTCAGTTTGGCGAGATCATTTGTCGCGAATGAATTATTCGCGTGAATCGTGGAGCTTTCCCCAAAGACATTCGCTTGAGGGTGAAGGGGGCGAAAACGGGCCTCTGTCACCGATCATGGCAATACAACGGGCGTTGATCTGTGGTCAGAAGGCATCCCTCCGCCACGAATGAGCACAGATTGAGAATTATGTCCTGAAGGCTTTTCGTTTTTGCGGGACTTGGGCGCAGAGCCTCAGTACCATATGCACAATCCAGAAGTGATGTCGTTGAGCTAGCTCGTAGCCGTCATTCCGGCGAAAGCCAGAATCCAGTGTTTTTTTGAGGTGATCTCTGGATCCCGGCCTCTGCCGGGATGACGCCAGCGGAGAGGTTGAGCTCCTGACTTAATTAATGGTGTTGAATCTGGGAGGCATGTCGCTGAACTGGCGGCGTGACCCATCCCGATTCTGTGCTGCGCGATTTTTCCCCTGAAATCTTTACGTCTCATCTGGCTGAGACATTTTTGTTGGATTGGCACGTGGAAAAAAAACCTACTTCACGATCAGCGACGAACACTGGCCAAAGTCTCTCTTCCCTGTCCTGGGCGGTTTCGGAGGATGGCTTGCGGAACCGTGTCCCTTTGGTGGGGTTGGTGGAAACGCTGCTTGGTCCCTGCT
Organism: Pseudomonadota bacterium; assembly: GCA_018262235.1. Lineage (GTDB taxonomy): Bacteria > Pseudomonadota > Gammaproteobacteria > Burkholderiales > Rhodocyclaceae > Uliginosibacterium. Next base: position 5,376 of record JAGTRY010000064.1, on the reverse strand, counting down.
TGGCGGTCGTCTGCCTTGGTCTCAGCGTGGTCTGGCATGACCAGTCGTTCGACCGGCAGTATGTAGTCCTGAGCGTGATGACGTTCCTGTTGCTCTTTCCCGGCATCCTGCGCATCTCGGAAGACCGCTGGCGCATGGCAGGCAAGGCTTCACTTGCCTGGCTTACCCTGTGTTTCACGTTGCTGGCTTTTGGTTATGCCACGGGTTACCTCGATTATTACCACCAGGGGGTGATTGCAACCTGGCAGATCGGCACACTGCTGGCGCTATTGTTCTGCCATGAAGTGGCACGGCAGATCCTGGTGCGTGTCCTGGCACACAATCGTCACAGTGCCATCATCATTGGCGGTAACGACACCGGGGTTGAACTCGCCCGTCACTTTGAGCGGGACCGTTATGCAGGCATCCAGTTCCGGGGGTTTTTCGATGATCGTCCGCGCGAACGCATGAGCGCCCAGTCGGGGGGCTTGCCCCTGCTGGGGGATATGTCGCACATCGCGGGCTTCGTCAAAAAAGAGAATATCGACCAGATCTACATTGCGCTGCCCATGGCGTCGCAGCCGCGCATCCTCGCGCTGCTCGATGCGCTGAAAGACACCACCTCTTCGGTCTTCTTCGTGCCAGACCTGTTCGTGACCGACCTGATTCAGGGGCGTGTCGATCAGGTTGGCGGGATGCCTGTCGTTGCGGTTTGTGAAACGCCATTTACGGGAGCCAATGGCTTGATCAAGCGCCTTGAAGACATCATTCTTTCTTGTCTGATTCTGGTCTTGATCACGCCGGTCTTGCTGGCCTGCGCGATCGCAGTGCGTCTCTCATCGCCCGGCCCGATCATTTTCAAGCAGCGGCGTTACGGGCTGGATGGCAAGGACGTGCTCGTCTACAAATTCCGCTCCATGACTGCTACTGACAATGGTGCTGTTGTTAAACAAGCGACCAAGAATGATGCACGCGTGACCAAGGTTGGTGCCTTTTTGCGCAAAACCTCGCTCGATGAACTACCCCAGTTCATCAATGTCCTGCAAGGGCGCATGAGCATTGTCGGGCCGCGTCCGCATGCGGTCGCTCACAATGAGCAATACCGCAAGCTCGTCAAAGGCTACATGGTGCGTCATAAAGTTCGCCCCGGTATTACGGGCTGGGCCCAAGTTTGCGGGGCGCGTGGCGAAACCGATACGCTCGACAAGATGGAGCGTCGTATTGAGCTTGATCTGTACTACCTGCGGCACTGGTCGCTCAAGCTCGATTTCATGATCATCCTGCGTACAGTTGGCTTGATGGCCAAAGATAGCGCAGCGTACTGAGTGCTACGGCACCGACTGATCATTCGCGCCCTGGCCATGCTGGCCGCGCTTGGCATTGTATTGGGCTTGCTGATTGGCGGAGCGCAGCCGGTAGCTGTCGGCTTGTTTACTGCGCCGTGGGACAAGCTTGCCCATGCCAGCCTCTTCGGTGGGTTTGCTGCCATTCTCCATCTAGGCCTGGGTCTGCGCCCGCACTGGGCACTGCTCGGTGCGGCGCTGCTGGGCGCCGTGGACGAAATCCACCAGATCTGGCTGCCTGGCCGCTCTGCCGGGCTGGATGATCTGGCTGCGGATATCCTTGGTGCGGCGCTTGTCCTGGCGCTTGTCCGAAGCTGGCGTCTTTTATCACATAGATAGAACGCCTGTTTCAGGATTGATCGGGCCTGAATCCGGTCGAATCAATCGTGCATGGGGTGTAGCCCGGATTCGCTTCCCTGCAGACGCTCAGCACAAACCGTCCGCTTGAAGGCAGCAGGGCCGTGTTTGTGGAGTTTTATCCAGAAATGAATATTTTTTGGGCATAACTATATAAGCGTTTCAGCCCTGAAAAAGCCGTGATTACGGCGTTCTGTACGCCAAGCACCTTGCAGCGCACCATTTTTGTCCCAAAACGAGAACCACTTCTCACATGTTTGTAACCGTTCGGCACTAAGATCTCCCAAAACCTCGATGACTTGCGATTGCGCAAACTTCGAGAGTCCACAGACAGGTACGCGAATTGCTAATACCTTCCTGTCACCAGACCACTGGTGTATGCAAGTGCGGTGGAAACAAAGTACGACCCGGGGGAAATCATGAGCTTATACATACGTTGTGCTGTAGTCAGCTTCGCCAGTCTGGCCTTGTTGTTGTCGTCCAATCTCATGGCCCGTAAAACCGATCCCGCGGGCACGGTTGTCGCTCCTGCCAGTGTGTCAGCCCCAGCTGCTACACTGGCGGTCTCGGGGCAGTTTCGCACCAACTAAGTGCTTTCTGCGCCGTTTCCGGGCAAAAAACAGGCGGACACTGTCCGCCTTTTTTCTGACAACTCAATACTCAATTTAATTAAATCGCCATGCTTCAGCCTGTCATCCTCTCTGGTGGTTCTGGCACACGCCTTTGGCCTGCCTCTCGCGAAATATATCCCAAACAATTGCTCCCGCTCACCGGCGAAGAGAGTCTTTTGCAGATTACTGCCCGGCGCCTTCAGGGCTTTGATGTCAGTACGGGTGTGCCGATAGCCGCACCAATCATCGTTACCAACGAAGATCATCGTTTCATCATTGCCGAACAATTGCGCCAGATCGGCAAAGCCTCTGACCGTATCGTGCTTGAGCCGATTGGTCGCAATACTGCGCCAGCCATGCAACTGGCCGCGCTTGTGGCCACTCAAGATGGCAGTGACCCGATCCTGCTCGTCATGCCAGCGGACCACGTGGTCGCCAACACAGCTGCATTCCAGGCCGCGATGGCTGAGGGGCTCAAGCAAGCCGAAGCGGGCGCACTGGTTACCTTCGGCATTGTGCCGGACCACGCAGAAACCGGTTTTGGTTACCTTCGTACGGGCGATGTACTGCCCGGTGCTGTCAGTGCCCGAGCGCTTGCTGCGTTTGTTGAAAAACCCGATGCCGCGCGTGCTGCCGAATATGTAGCCAGTGGTCAATATCTATGGAACGCCGGCATTTTCATGATGCGTGCCAGCGTCTGGCTCAAAGCACTTGCAGCCCTGCAGTCCGAAATCTCCGCTGCCTGCCAAACTGCCGTTGCAGATGCCAAACGGGATACTGACTTCATTCGCGTCAGTAAAGCTGCTTTTACGACTTGTCCCTCGAATTCCATCGATTACGCTGTCATGGAAAAACTGGGGGCTCACCCGGAGCTTGGTCAAGCTGTCGTCGTACCGCTGGATGCTGGCTGGAACGATGTAGGGGCTTGGGATGCCCTTTGGCAAGTATGCGAAAAAGATGCGGCTGGCAATGTCAGCCGGGGCGACGTGATGTTGGAGAGCACGAGCAATAGTCTCGTCTTTGCCCAAAGCCGCCTGGTTGCAACGGTTGGCGTCAAGGACCTGATCGTGGTGGAAACGCCGGACGCCATCATGGTGGCAGACAAATCCCGTGCGCAGGATGTGAAAAACATCGTCACTCGCATCAAGGCCGAAGGTAAAACCCTCGCCGCCAGTCATCGCAAGGTATATCGCCCCTGGGGCTGGTACGACAGCATCGACGCGGGCCCGCGCTTCCAGGTCAAACGCATCGTCGTCAACCCCGGTGCCACCCTCAGTCTGCAGATGCACCACCACCGCGCCGAACACTGGATCGTCGTCAGCGGCACGGCCGAAGTGACCAATGGAGACCAGGTGCTGCTGCTCAGCGAGAACCAGTCCACCTACATCCCGCTCGGCACCGTTCACCGCCTGGCCAACCCCGGCAAGCTGCCGCTGGAGATCATCGAAGTCCAGTCCGGCTCCTACCTGGGCGAGGACGACATCGTGCGCTTCGAAGACACCTACGGTCGCCAGTAAGGCGTCACACAAAGCAAAGCCCGCGTGATCCCGAGCGCCGCATCCCTTCCTGTCACTGTTCTCGCCCGGCACTCCGTGTTCGGAGAGGCCCCCTTTTTGGGTGCAAACAAACCCTTTTTGGGGTTTAATGCTCCCAAATCGGGAGTGATTGCTTCCAGGCCGAAGGCAGAAAGCGAGGCGGGCATGAAAGAGCACACAGGATTGGGCGATGCCCTTTTTTCCACCACCCAGCAGCGCGTGTTGAGTTGGCTTTACGGCCAGCCCGAGCGCAGCTTCTTTGCCAATGAGTTGATCGCCCTCACTGGCGGCGGCACTGGCGCCATCCAGCGCGAGTTGCAGCGGCTTGAAGGCTGCGGCCTCCTCAAAGCGGAGCGGCGCGGCAACCAGAAGCACTACCAGGCCAACTCCGAAGCCCCCATATTTGCCGAGCTGTGCGGCATCGTGCAAAAAACCTTTGGCCTGGCAGCCCCTTTGCAACGCGCATTGGCCCCGCATGCTTCGCAGATCAAGGCCGCCTTTATCTATGGCTCGGTCGCCAAGCGGCAAGATACTGCTCGCAGCGATATCGATCTCATGCTTATCAGCAACACCCTGGTGTATGCCGACCTCTTCGCCACCCTCGCTGAAGCAGAGCAGCAGCTTGGCCGGCAGATCAATCCCACGATCTACACCGAAGAAATGCTCGCCCAGCGCATCCGGGAAGATCAGGCCTTCATCACGCGCGTCATGGCACAAGCCAGAATCTGGCTGATCGGAGGCGAAGATGCCATCGCCGCTTGAAAATCTCGCCGGCCCGGGTGGCCAGCTATTACCCGAGCCACGCGATGAGCGTGAATACCAGGGCCTGCTGGCTTCGGCCCAGGTGCGCCTGAAGGATGCAGCAAACCCCGGGCTCTCGCTCGAAAGCCGTTTTGATCTCGCCTATAACGCCGCGCATGCTCTCTGCCTTGCCGCTGTGCGCGCTCAGGGGTATCGCGCGAGAAATCGCTACATCGTGTTTCAGGCCTTGCCCCATACGCTCGGCCTGGGCCCCGAAGTCTGGCGCATCCTTGCCAAATGTCACGACATGCGCAACCTCTCCGAATACGAAGGAGACCTGCATGTCGACGCCCGTATCGTGGCAGACCTGATTGCCGCTGCGCAGAGGGTTTAGGCCGCACTGATTGAATTGAAATCACCTCAGACACTTTGTACAGAAAGAAAAGCCAAATGACCAAAGTCGCATTGATCACCGGCGTTACCGGGCAGGACGGTTCCTACCTCGCCGAATTCCTCCTCGAAAAGGGTTACGAAGTGCACGGCATCAAGCGCCGCGCCTCGCTCTTCAACACCCAGCGCGTCGATCACATCTACGAAGACCCGCACATCGAGAATTCCCGCTTCAAGCTGCATTACGGCGATCTCTCTGACTCCTCCAATCTGACGCGGATCCTCAGCGAAGTGCAGCCCGATGAGGTCTACAACCTCGGCGCGCAATCCCATGTGGCGGTGAGTTTCGAGTCACCCGAATACACCGCAGATGTCGATGGCATGGGCACCCTGCGCCTGCTCGAAGCCATCCGCTTCCTG
>JAGTRY010000063.1 GCA_018262235.1 Pseudomonadota bacterium | reverse complement strand
CAGCACCAGCACGTAATCGTGGTCCGGCGTGTAGCAGAATTTGCGCAACCCCTCATTGATCGCCGCGGTGTAGAGGATGTTGTCGACATTGTTGTCACGCACGAAGAGTTCGATTTCGACGCCCTCTTGTGCGAACAGGTGCTGCTTGCACAGCTCCAGCCGATCAGCGTGGCGATAGTGGGGAATGATGACAGGGATCTTTTTCACGGAAGGACTCACAAACAGGGGCATCAGGAAGGCTGCGGGGATCTGCGCAAGCGCACGATATCAAGCGCTTCCGCGACGATCTGGTCAGCAGAAACCTCCCGCACACACGCCGCATCACCACGCATGCAGGAGTATTCCCGCACCGGCGGCGGATAGTCCGCATGGCAGCCGTAGCAGCTGATTGCGGGAAAGACAGGAACAAACAGGGCGCCATCGCCACGCAGCGGCTGACGATATTCGTGTCTCACACAGGTGAAGGCGCAGACGATGGGAACCTCGGTACAAGCGGCCATGTGCAGCGTAGCCGTGTCGACGCCAATGAAACACTCTGCCCCGCCGATCACCCGGGTCACCGCATGCAACCCGGCCTGATCCAGCAGGCTGATGAGCCGTGGGTGGCCTTCCAGAAATCCGTCTCCTGCATCACCGATCTGAACGATGAACCCATCGTACGCAGACAACAGACGGCTGATCACGCTCAGCCAGAAGTTCTGGGGAAAGTTCCGGCTCGGCCAGGGATGGCGCTTGATGTGGATGACGACATAAGGACAGTCTCCCGACATGCGCAACAGGTAACGCACCTGTTCATCACAGTCTGCACCGGCGAACAGCTCCATCCGTCGATCAGCCAGTGGCTGGCCGAAAACGCTCTTTGCATACGCATCGATGACGTGTTCGCGCGGGCTGCACTCATAGACGTCATCCAGATCGTAAAGCTTGTCGAAGTACGTCACATCCAGCTTTGCCGGAGACAGGCAGGCTGTAACCCACGGTGAGCGTTCGAATACTTCCGGGAAGCGGGTGGCCACGAAAATTTGCGCCTCAGCCCCTTGCGCTTGCCCTATCGCCCGGACCACGGGCGTGGTCATGAGGACGTCACCAAGAGCGCCTGTACGTTTTAAACAGATCCGGGTCATGAATGCGTTGTTGGGTCAGCAGTGGAGTGTCAGTTATGCACGAGCAACACCCGGTTGATCCGGCACAGCGCGGTATGCTCTCCCTTGAGGCGGCCAACCGCCACGAAATAGCTGGCATCCCCGTCATGCGACTTGTCGGGAAAGCCGGCGGCCTGCGCCAGTTCGCGACGCACGACCGCCGCGCCGATATCGATGCCAAGTCGCTCGAATTCGGTCTTGAAATAAGAATACGCCGGCGTGCCGCGCCCACCGGGATTATCGTGACTGTGGATCATGTCCCAGGCCACCAGGTCCGCCTTGGTATGCTCGATGGCGTCCACAAGGTACTGCACGAAGCGCGGCACGTAATAATTGTCCGCATTGGTCAGCAGCACGTAATCCCCTTTCGCCTCGCGCAGACCGCGCTCCCGCAGGGAATGACCATAGTCGTTATAGCGCGTGGCGGTTTCTTCGAAGAACACCCGCTCCGGCATCTCGGCAGCATAGCCTTGCATCAGGCGACGGAATTCAGGATCCGGACCATCATGAATCACGCGCAGGACCCAGTTGTCCGCCGTCTGGTTGAGGATCGACTGAACGAAGACTTTCAGTTCGCCAAAGCGCTGATACGCCACGGCAATGATTTCGATGACCGGTTTCTGCATCCTGTACTCAACTCGTGGAACCCCGACGCCCCGGGTGGGTGCTGAGGCCAAGACTATCCCACATTTCATCCACGCGCTGCTTCACAACCGCATCCATTTCAATCGTGCGGCCCCACTCGCGCTGGGTTTCACCCGGCCACTTGTTGGTCGCGTCCAGCCCCATCTTGCTGCCCAGCCCGGCAACCGGCGAAGCGAAATCAAGATAGTCGATGGGCGTGTTGTCGACCAGCGTCGTATCACGCGTCGCGTCCATGCGCGTGGTGATCGCCCAGATCACCTCCTGCCAGCTGCGCACGTCCACATCCTCATCCACCACGATGATGAACTTGGTGTACATGAACTGGCGCAGAAAACTCCAGATCCCGAACATCACGCGTTTGGCATGGCCGGGGTAAGCCTTCTTGATGCTCACCACCGCCATCCGATAGGAGCAGCCCTCAGGCGGCAGGTAGAAATCAGTGATCTCCGGGAACTGCTTCTGCAACAACGGCACGAAGACTTCATTGAGCGCCACACCCAGCATCGCCGGTTCATCGGGCGGCTTGCCGGTGTAGGTGCTGTGATAGATCGGATCACGACGCATGGTGATGCGCTCGATGGTGAACACCGGAAATTCGGCCACTTCGTTGTAGTAGCCGGTGTGGTCGCCATACGGCCCTTCGTTCGCCATGTCCCCCGGGTAGATGGCGCCTTCAAGCACGATTTCGGCGCTTGCGGGAACCTGCAGGTCATTGCCGATGCACTGCGTCAGCTCAGTCTTCGCACCACGCAAGAGGCCGGCAAACTGATACTCGGACAAGCTGTCCGGCACCGGCGTCACCGCCCCCAGGATGGTCGCCGGGTCACAACCGAGCACCACGCTCACGGGGAAAGGCTGACCGGGATTGGCTTGCTGGAATTCGCGCAGATCCAGCGCGCCGCCGCGATGCGCCAGCCAGCGCATGATCACGCGGTTCCGGCCCAGCACTTGCTGACGGTAGATGCCCAGATTCTGCCGCGCCTTGTGTGGCCCGCGCGTCACCACCAACCCCCAGGTAATCAGCGGTGCCACATCGCCCGGCCAGCAATGCTGAATGGGTAGCTTTGCGAGATCAACCTGCTCGCCTTCCCAGACGATTTCCTGACAGGGCGCACGGCTCACCACCTTTGGGGACATGTTCAGCACCTGCTTGAGCACCGGCCATTTCTCCCAGGCGTCACGCAGCCCCTTGGGGGGCTCCGGTTCCTTGAGGAACGCCAGTAGCTTGCCGACTTCGCGCAAGGGCGCTTGCCACGCGCCTGAAGCATCGGGACTGACGCCCATCCCCAGCGCCACCCGTTGTGGCGTGCCGAAAAGATTGGCCAGCACAGGCATGGCCTTGGCAACGCCTTGCGTATGGGGTTTCTCAAACAGCAGCGCCGGACCACCCGCACGCAACACGCGGTCGGCTATCTCGGTGATTTCCAGATGGGTATCCACCGGTACGCTGATGCGCTTGAGTTCGCCAAGCGCTTCGAGCTGGCTGATGAAATCGCGCAGATCCTTGTATTGCATGCTGTTCCGCCTCAATAGGGTAGCGCCATTGTAGGCGAAGCCTCAGCCGTGCAGCCCGTAGTCACTCAGGATGCCGACAAACACGGCCGCCCCCACCCAGTTATTGTGCAGAAAGGCATGGAAGCACGGCTGTGGCTCACGCTTGCGGATCAGGCTGAAATGGTAGAGCACGATCACCAGCGCCAGCACCAGGCCGGCAAAATAGCCCCAGCCCCGCGCCAGATGCAGCCCGACCCCCAGCATGATCGCAAGGAAAACGGCATAACACAGCATGACCACCAGCACATCGAAACGCCCGAAGGTGATGGCCGAGGTACGGATCCCGATCTTCAGGTCATCCGCCCGGTCGACCATGGCGTATTCGGTGTCATAGGCCACACACCAGAACACATTGGCCAGCACGAGCAGCCATCCCAGCAGTGGAACAGCCCCCTGCACGGCCGCAAAAGCCATCGGGATACCGAATCCGAAGGCAATCCCCAGGTAAGCCTGCGGAATGGCCAGAAAACGCTTGGTGAACGGGTAACTGATGGCCAGAAACAGCGCGGGCAGGGAAAGCCACAACACCATGCGATTGAGCGGCAGGATCAGGAGGAAGGCGCACAGCGCCAGCCCGGCCGCCAGCCACAAGGCTTCGCGCGGGCTGACCTGGCCGTTCACCAGCGGGCGTTCACGGGTCCGGGCGACATGGCCATCGAAATCCCGATCAGCCCAGTCATTGATCACGCATCCGGCCGATCGCATCAGTACCGTCCCCAGCAAGAAGATCCACAAAACCCAGACATCCGGCAGTCCTCCTGCAGCGAACCACAAGCCCCACAGCGTCGGCCACAGCAGCAACAGGATGCCGATCGGTTTATCCAGGCGCATGAGTTTTTCCCAGGCGTCAAGTTTCTCCTTCAAAGTCATTGCGTTACCCGCTAGTGTGAAATTGAAAATGATTGAAAACGATAGTGTTCCGGCCGAATTATCTCCTCAAGCCCTCACTGAACCGTCCGTAGACCAATGATAAGCGGCTAAAAGCCCCCCTGACCAGCGTGTATCCCTGCGCGGGAAAAGAGTGCAAAGCCCAGACAAAGGACAACCACCATGAGCATCCGACAGAAATTCATCGCCCTGATGGGACTGCTGATCGCCTTGATCGCGACACAGGCCCTGATCAATTACGGGCTCAACGCGCGCTCCGATGCACGGCTGCAAGCCATGTACAGCCAGCAGACCCAAAGTCTCGCCAAGCTTGGCGTCATGCTGGATGATTCCAATGTCGTCCGGGTCCGTCTCCTGCGTGCCACCCTGGCGGCAAACCCTGACACCGCCAACAGCGAATTGTCCCAGGTCGACAAACTGCTCGGCAACGTGGACAAGATGTGGGCCGAAGTCAAAGCCAAGGCCACCTCGGAAAAAGAGCGCGCGTTTGTCGATAAATACGAAGCATCACTGAACAAGTACGTGCAACAACGCACGGCCTGGATCACCGCACTCAAGGCCGGAGACTTCGAGACCGCCAAAACCGTGGCGAGTGACAAGCTCACGACGGAAGCCTTCCGTGATTCACGCAACACCATACGTGACCTCTTTGGTGTGGAAGACGAAATGGCGGCCAGCAATTTCGATGTTGCCCACGCAGATGCCCGTAATGCCCTGGTAATCAGTCTGGGCGCCGTCTTGCTGAGCGTCCTCTGTGCCGGACTCGCGGCACAGTTCATCCTGCGTCCCATTGTCGCCGCCCTGCAAGGCGCCGTCCGGATCGCCAGAGAAGTATCGCGAGGCAACCTGACCGAACACATCAAGACCGTGGGCAAGGACGAAGTCAGCCAGTTGCTGGCCGCCCTGGAAACCATGCAGCAAGGGCTGCGCGAATCTGTCCGGACCATGCGCCACACCGCCAAGGAACTGGGAGAGCAAGCGCAAACGCTGACCCAAGGCTCACAGGAAATCCATGTCCAGGCCACCACCCAGGGCGACGCCATGAACTCTGCAGCCTCGGCCATCGAGGAGCTCACGGTTTCGATCAACGTCTTGTCAGACAGCGCTGCCGAAGCACATCGCACCACAGAACAATCCGGTATGGAAGCACGCTCGGGTGTTGAGGTGATCCTGGGCACGACAGAACAGATGCATAGCGTGGCCAGCACCGTTCACAAGGCATCCGGCACGCTCCAGGGGCTGGGCTCGAAATCCCAGCAGATCAGCCAGATCGTCGAAGTGATCCGCGAGATTGCCGATCAGACCAACCTGCTCGCCCTCAACGCTGCCATCGAGGCCGCCCGGGCTGGCGAACAAGGCCGTGGTTTTGCCGTCGTCGCCGACGAAGTCCGCAAACTCGCCGAACGCACCGGCCAATCCACCCAGCAGATCGCCAAGGTCATCGACGAGGTTCTGGCGGAAACGGATTCCGCGATCCACGAGATGGAACACGGCGTAGTCAAGGTGCAGGAAGGGACCCGCCTGGCCGAAGCTGCGGGCGATTCGATCCGCCAGATCGTGGCAGGCACGGATCGCGTCGTCGGCATGGTGACCGACATTTCCAGCGCGATCCGCGAGCAAACCACCGCCGCACAGGACATCGCCAAGAATGTCGAACACGTTGCCCAGATGACCGAAGAGGCCATCGCCGTCGCCAATACCAACGCCGCATCGGCCCAGGCGCTGCAGGGGCTCTCGCACAATCTGGACGCCGCTGTGTCTCGGTTCCGTCTGGAGTGACGCATCCCGGAATGTCACCGTTTATCAGCGGCGGCAGAAGTTTCCGTCCACCTGGTAGAGCGCTTCCGTCTTGGACTGAGCGGCCGGCAGAACGCCGGCTTGCGTCTGTAACACAGCAAAGATCCGCAGGGCTTCCTGGCGTCCGGCCCATGAATTGTCAAAACGGAACGATAGTTCCACAAGCAGCGGCTGAGCATCCGGGCGCTGCCAGACACTGGCTTCCAGCGGATAGTCCTGCCCCGCGAAAGATAGACGCAACAGTACGTAGGTCTGCTCGCGAATGGCCAGACCGGCTACCGGCTGCAGGGCTTGCGCAGGCCCCAGATCGACGGCCTGCAGCACCGGAAATAGCGCCCTGGCATCCTGCAAGGAGAGGATCGCGTGCCGACTCTGACGCGACCATGAATAGCTGGGCACCACGGTAGCGGGGGGCGAAACGTCTTCTTCCTGCTTGAAGGCAACATCCCGTGTACTACGCAGAGCGGCGTCTTCGGGCAATCCCGCATCACCACGCAACTTCAGTGTCAGCTCGCGTTTGCGTCCCGCATCGCCTCGTGCACGCAGGATCCAGCCGGCCCGACGGAGCACACAGCTGGCCGGCGAATCGAAAAACACCACGTCCCGGTGTTTGCGTACCTTGAAATGCCCATTCACGGTCGCTCCGTGTGCCGGCAAGACAGTTTGCAGCCGGGCGGCCAGACGTTCCAGGTCCACCTGTGTGTCGAGCTGCAGTTTGTACTCACGCGCTACACCTGGTTCCGGCGCCTCCTCCGCCCAGGCAAGGCTGTTCAGCAACAGACATCCCCCCCAGGCACAGCGCGACACGCAGGTAGCACATCCACATGTTCATGCCTTGAGCAACTCGGCACGCCCGCCATACCAGCGTGCCAGCAAGGCCTCCGCCGCATCGGGAAAGCGCGCCTGCATTTCCTCGGCAGCCTGTTTCGCCGCCTCGATCAGGTCGACGTCCCGTTCCAGATCCGCATAGCGCAACAGGGGCACACCACTTTGCCGGGCTCCGATGAATTCGCCCGGGCCACGCAGATGCAGATCACGCCGGGCAATTTCGAAACCATCCGTCGTCTCGTAAATCGCCTTGAGCCGTTCCCGCCCGTTTTGCGACAAAGGCTGGGCATATACCAGCACGCAACTGGACGCCGCCGCGCCGCGCCCGACCCGGCCGCGCAACTGATGCAATTGCGAGAGCCCGAAACGCTCGGCATGCTCGATCACCATCAGGCTGGCATTGGGCACATCGACACCGACTTCGATCACCGTCGTGGCAACCAGCACCTGCACCTCGTTGCGCAGGAAGGCATCCATGACCTCGGCCTTCTCGGCCGGCTTGAGCCGACCATGGACCAGACCGACCTTCAACTCGGCCAGCTCGGCGCGGAGCGTTTCGAAAGTCTCGACTGCGGTCTGCAACTGCAGCGTCTCGCTCTCTTCGATCAAGGGGCACACCCAGTAGGCCTGGCGGCCTTCGCGACAGGCATCGCGTACCCGTTCGATGACTTCGTCACGGCGCGCATCGGCGACCAGCTTGGTCACGATCGGGGTGCGCCCCGGTGGCAATTCATCCAGCACACTCACGTCCAGATCCGCCATGTAGCTCATCGCCAGCGTGCGCGGGATGGGCGTCGCGCTCATCATCAGCATGTGCGGCAAACGCCCGCACACCTTCTCGCGCAGGGCAAGGCGCTGGCGCACGCCGAAGCGGTGCTGCTCATCGACGACAGCCAACCCCAATTTTTCGAGGGCGACGGTTTCTTCGATCAGGGCGTGTGTGCCCACCACCAGCAAAGCTTCGCCCGTTGCAATCTTTTCCAGCATGGCGGCACGTTCGCGCTTTTTCTGCGATCCGGAGAGCCACGCAACCTCAAGCCCCAGCGGTTGCAGCCAGCCCGCCAGCTTGCGGTAATGCTGCTCGGCCAGAATCTCGGTCGGCGCCATCAACGCTGCCTGCAAGCCATTCTCGGCAGCCTGCAGCATGGCCAGCGCAGCAACGATGGTCTTGCCACTGCCCACATCGCCTTGCAACAAACGCTGCATCGGATAGGGCTGCGCGATGTCGCGCGCGATCTCGTCCACCGCACGGCGCTGTGCGCCCGTCAAGGCAAACGGCAAGGCCTCGATCAACCGGGCAGTCAATATGCCCTGCGGATGAAGCTGGGCGGCAGCGTGCGCACGCCGCTCGACATACGCTTTGCGCAAGGAGATCTGCTGGGCCAGCAGTTCGTCGAACTTGATCCGTCGCCAGGCCGGATGGCTGCGCGCGTCAAGCGCCCCGAGCCTGGCATCGGTGGGCGGCTGATGCAGATAGCGCAGGCTGCGCTCCCAGCCTGCCAGCTTCAGGCTGCGTCGCAAGCTTTCGGGCAGAAGATCAGCCAGACTGGCGCGCTCGAATGCTCGCCCCACGAGTTTGCGCAGCGCCGACTGCGCCAGGCCAGCCGTGGCCGGGTAGACCGGTGTAAGCGCCTGGGGCAAAGCCTCTCCGGCAGTCACGGCAAGCACGCGTGGATGGATCATTTCCTCGCCCCAGAATCCGCTGCGCACTTCGCCAAAAGCACGGACGCGCTTGCCGGGCTCAAGCATCTTCTGGATCGCGGGATAGAAGTTCAGGAAACGCAGCACCAGCGTGCCGCTGTCATCGCGCAGCCTGGCAACCAGCTGACGACGCGGGCGAAAGGTGATTTCCGCGTGTTCGACCTCGCCCTCGACCTGTTGCGACACGCCACTCGCCAAGGCCCTGATCGGCGTCAGGCGTGTCTCGTCTTCATAGCGCATGGGCAGGTGCAGCAGCAAATCGGCATCGTTGAAGATGCCGAGCTTGTGCAATCGCCCGGTCAGGGCAAACGAAGCTTTACGAACCGCCGCAGTCAAAACCGGAATCAGCCGAGAACCAATACCGCGTCGGCTTCCACCAGCGCACCACGCGGCAACGCGGCAACGCCCAGCGCCGCACGCGCAGGAAACGGCTCGGCACAGTAACGCTGCATGATTTCATTCACCTTGGCAAAATGGGCCAGGTCGGTCAGATAGATATTGATCTTTACCGCCTGCGCCAGCGAGCTGCCCGCTGCTTCGGCCACGGCCTGGAGATTCTGGAAGACACGTTCGGCTTGCGCCTCGAAGCCTTCAACCAGCTGCATGCTCTGCGGGTCCAGGCCGATCTGGCCGGAGAGATAGACGGTGTCACCCGCACGCACGGCTTGCGAATAAGGGCCGATGGCCGCTGGCGCCAAGGCACTGGCAATGATTTCTCTGGGCATGATCCACTCCGGAACTCTCGAGACAGGTTCAAAAGTCTAACAGTTTGCAGCAGCATCACCGCATCCCGCCCAGACCAGAAATCCATCGTCTACCAGGACGAAAAGACGCTCAGTCAGCAGGCCGCAGCGTCACTTCGCACCCCAGGCGGGCAATCACTTTCTGCAAGCCGCGCATGGTCGCAACATTGATGACCAGCGGCCCCGTCAGATTGGCCCGGACTTGCGCGCTCTGTGGCGAAGCGCTTGCTTCACCCGCGTCCTCGCGTCGCAAGATCAGCATGACGGCGATATCTTCCGGCCGCGCCGCGCCCAGAAGCGCCTCTTCTTCCTCCGTCAGCGCAAATTCATACTGCAAGCCAAGCAGATCTGGCGTGGTAACCGAAAAGGCGATCTCGGGCCGATCCACGCCCTGGAGAATGGCCACCTCCTGGGCACGATCCGCCACTTCGATCAGCGTGAAGTGCTTGCAGTCTTCAAAACCAGGCAAACCCCCAGGGAACTCGATGACTTTGTTGTTTGCCACATCAAGGCTGCCAAAAGCCGGACTATCGATCTTCATGTTCTTCTCCTTGCGCTTGCACGAAATACGGATGACCCACCGACTCACCCATCACGCGACGCTCAGCCAGACATGACAAAGCAATCGCCTTGAATCACGGCTTTTTTGCCGCCGTTACCAGCATCCCATTGCCCAGCCCAAGCTTGCGCAGTTTGTCCTGGGCTTTGACCGCTTCGTCCCTGCTGGCAAACGGCCCCACCTGGACGCGCGTTTCCAGTTGTGAAGGGATCCCGGCCTGCTTGAGCTTGGCACGCAGTTCTTCGGCATTCGTGATGTTGTTGAAAACACCGAGCTGCACAACGAAATTCGTATTGACCGGCAGCGCCGCAGCCGCGCTTGGCGGCGGCGCGGGAAGCTTGGCTGGAGCAGGAGCCCCCCCTTTGGGGGCTTCCACGAGCAGACGGTCATTATGGGTTTCCTTGCCGGCATGTGTGGCAGGCCGCCCGGAAGATGGGGCAGGCACGCCCAGAATCGGTTTGACCGAGGGATCCATGCTCCCCTCGGGCACGACCGGAGCGGACGCGGTTTCCACCGCAACGGGCGTCGACATGGACGACAGCGTGGACTGCGCGATGTCCGGAGCATCCTTGATGGCCGCCTGCACATCTTCCGGCAAGGGACTCGAAGAACTGCTGAGGGACACCCCTATCTCAGGCTTGCTCACAGCAGCCGGCAAGGGCGACTCGGTGCCCTCCTTCTGCTGCTCGAAAAGCAGCAAAGTCGCCAGCAAGACCGCGATCAGACCGGCCGCAACCGCCAGCCTCACGACGATCTTGCGGCGCTCACGGGCCTTGTCCTGATTACGTTCCAGACTGCCCCGATCAAGCATGATCCGCCTCCCCGTCATCCCTGGTTTCACTACTCAATGAGCGCACAAGCTCGGCTTCCGCCACCGAAATCCCGCAGCGCTCAGCGATCACCTGAACATCATAGCCTCGCCGCGCAAGCGACACGGCCTCCCCGTAGATCGGCGAGACCTGGCTGGCCGCACGCAATTCGGCAAGGCTCTCTTTCAATGCAGACACCTCGGCCTGCAAGGCTTCATGACGGGTACGCAGATCATCAAGCAGCGTCCGGGTCTGGCGCATTTCCAGCAGGGCATCGAAACCGAACTGGCTGGCATCTGGTTCGGGCGAACGGCTCAGACGCGGTTCGGGGCGCTCATCGGAATCAGCCAGGAGCGAGGCGCCGTCATAAAACACGCTGGAAAACGATTTCCCCGAATCCCCCCCCAATATCCGTGAATGGATGGTTTCGGAAGGCGTATCCGGAACGTCCCGCGTTTCTGCAGCGAGGGGCTTACGGCGCCCAGCCACGAAGAACCGCACCAACAACCAGCCTATGTAGGCCAGCAGCAGCCCGACCAAGCCGTAGACGATGTCGTGCAGCGTCAAGTTTGCTCCCTGTGATTCAGGCCACTGAAACAGCCCAGTTGGTTGGAGATTCTGGATGATACTGGCAGATCGCCCCAAGTTGGAAGGCTATCGTCCCCAAAAGCGGTTCCGGGGAGACGTGCCGTGTGTTCCGGATGCCCTGGCACAACGTTTCCAAGGGAGTCCATTTTCCGGTCTAGGACTTCAGGCGTGCCCCTTGCGCGCGCCTTCCCTTTCATTCCGTGATGCCGCAGCATGGCTCTCCCCAAAAAAAGGCGCCCCGCCATCCGGCGGGACGCCTCTTGCTTCAAATCACACAGATCCCTGGCGGGCTCAGAACGATTTCGTCAGCTGAGCACCGAAGATAAAAATACTTCCATCATAATCGCCGACGATGTGCCCCTGATAGGTAGAGGACTGGTTGGCATCAATTTTGGTTTCCGGGATATACAGGTAGGCCATCCCGATATCCAAGACCGAA
This sequence comes from Pseudomonadota bacterium, assembly GCA_018262235.1. Taxonomy (GTDB): domain Bacteria; phylum Pseudomonadota; class Gammaproteobacteria; order Burkholderiales; family Rhodocyclaceae; genus Uliginosibacterium. The sequence continues at coordinate 7,161 of JAGTRY010000063.1, read as the reverse complement.
GTCTTGTCGATATTCCATTGCAAGCCCGTAGACAACCAGTACCGATTGTTGTCCGGCAAGGACACCAGACGCTCTTCCGCACTGCGAACCGGCGACTGGTCGTAAGCCAGGCCATACTTCCACTTCCAGTTGTCATCGATCTTGTACGTGCCCCCCAGCGCGAAGCGCCAGGTGTCACGGAAGCGCGTATCCAGGGTCTGAGCCACCACACCACTGCTGGCCCCGCTATTCACCACGATTGGTACCTTGTCAATGGAACTCCAGTTGGTTCTCGACACATCGCCCAGCATGACCCAGCGCTCGTCCAGCTTCTGGGAAACGCTGAGGATGTAGGTATCCGGCAGCGTGATGTCAGTCTTGGTCAGCACCGAAACAGAGCCCGCAGGGGTCTCCGTCAGCAAGGTACCTTCCAGACGGTGGAAGACTTTCGAGCGATAGGAAAACCCGACATCGGTCGTCGAGCTCAGCTTGAAGGTCGCGCCGGCGTTCCAGCCGTAAGCCTCACCCGTCTCATCAAGCGTGACCGATGTAGCCTGCGTGGTCGCGGTCGCGGTGGCGCGCTGGCGTTTGTACAGGACTTCCGCGCGCTGGTAATTCAACCCCACACCAAATGACAGCGCCTCGGTCGCCTTGACAGCCAGGGAAGGATTCACGTTGTAGGTTTTGACATCGAACAGCTGGGATTGGAAACGACCGACCCAATCATTCGTATACTCTGTCTTCAATCCGAACGGACTGCCTACTCCAATCCCCGCAAACCACTTCTCGCTCAATTGCCATGTGGCATACAGGTTGGGCAATGCGGCCCAGCCCCCCGCATCGCCACCGGAAGAGCCGGCCGCCGCGGTTCCGTTTGAAGAACCGCTGTCATTGAATTTGTAGCTGGGCTTGATGATAGCCAGCCCGGATGAAATGTTTCCGCCCGCAAGCTTTGTCATTGCAGCGGGGTTGTAGAAGACCGTGCTGGCATTCTCGCCCACGACAGCAGACCCCGCATACGCATTGCCGAGTCCGCTACCATTTTGCTCAAGCAGCTGGAATCCCGATGCCCCCGCACCTCCAATCAGACCCAGGCCGGCGATGGCTGCCACCGCACGAACTATCATCTTCTTCTGCATACCACTCTCCTCTTCTCAAAATCATTCATCGGCCCGAAAGCCCATTATTATCAGGACGCAAGACCATCCGACTTGCCTGCTCCCATTACTGTCCCGCTACAGGAGCAGACAGCCCTCCCAGAAAAAAACTGATCAAGCGTTCTGTGACCTGTGCCAGGCCACCATCATCTTCTCCACCCAGCAATGCCAGAGCGTCCACCCCGGACATGGCATAGGTCGCGGCTCCCGTCATGAAATGCAGGCGCCATGCAATCTCACGTTTAGGCATATCGGGTAACGCACGATATGAAGCCGCCAGATACCGCCTCATCACCTCTTCATACTCGGATGCTATGAATGGCGCGACGGAACGCCCTGACGCGGTATAGGTCCGCCCAAGCAAACGCATGAAATTCGCTCCGCCATGACGCTGATCCGCAGCCATCTGCAACGCTGACGCAAAAAAAGCTTCCAGAATCTGTCGCGGATCCAGCGCCTTGCCGAGCGCTTGCTGTTCCAGTCGATCCAGAGCATCCAGACGGTCACGATTGAGTTGTGCCAAACGCCGGTGGAACACCTGATGGAACAACTCCTCCTTGCTGCCGAAGTGATAATTCACGGCAGCCAGATTCGCCTCGGCCTGGCTCGTAATCATGCGCATGGAGGTCCCGTCGAAGCCGTGTTCGGCAAACAGGGCTTCGGCAGCATCAAGAATGCGCGTGGCAGTAATGGAATTGACCCCGGCGGGAAGTTAGGAAACGCGTTCAAACAAGCGTTTGAATCCTACCCGAAGGGGTATTAGAGTCAACCCGCAGCGCACAAAAACAAGTGGCTTGCCCGTCAGCCTCTGCAATTAGCATCGATATTTGCAAGATTCCCATCCACGCGTTCAGGGCTTCACGCTCACAAAATCATCCAGAGGCGCTACAGTCTCGAACTCGATTGCATCTCGCATTGCAGTCATCTCACTCACCGCTGACTCACAGATTCTCCGAACGCATCATCATGCCTTTCGACTTTGAAACCCCTCCAGATCGCTCTAATTCCGACAGCATCAAATGGCGTCGCTACGCAGGCCGTGACATTTTGCCCATGTGGGTCGCCGACATGGATTTTGCGGCCCCACCCCCGGTCATCGATGCATTGCAGCAACGAATTGCACATGGGGTATTGGGCTACACCCATCCGTGGCCTTCTCTGCTTGAAGCCGTTGTGGAAGGCATAGAACGCGACCACGCCTGGAAAATAGAACCCGACTGGATAGTGTGGCTGCCCGGAGTGGTTCAGGGCTTCAATTTGGCCTGCCTACTGGCAGGAGAACCCGGCAGCGGCATCCTCAGCTTCCCGCCAATCTACCCGCCCATGCTGCAAGCGCCGGGCAACCAGCAACGCCAGCTTGTCCGCAGCAGCCTGACACTTGCCGGAGGACGCTGGGAATTCGACTGGGCCAGTCTTGACGCCCTGCTGCCTGTCAAAGACACCCGCATGCTCTTGCTGTGCAATCCGCACAACCCGGTCGGTCGGGTCTGGTCACGTGATGAACTCACCCGCCTGGCCTGGCATGCCGAGAATCACGACTGGTTGATCTGTTCGGACGACATCCACTGTGGTCTGGTCATCGATCCGTCACAGCAGTATGTCCCGATTGCTTCGCTGGATGCCTCCGTCGCACAGCGCACGATCACCCTGATGGCGCCCTCCAAAACCTGGAACATCCCGGCACTGAGCAGCGCCTTTGCAATCATTCCGAATGCCAGCCTGCGCAAGCAATACCTGGCTGCGGCACGCGGTCTGCTCCCGGATGTCAATGTATTGGGGCTGGTCGCAACCGAAGCGGCCTACCGCTACGGAGGCCCCTGGCGGGCCGCACTGCTTGAGCATTTACACGCCAATGCGCAAGCGCTGCACAAGACTGTGAACCAGATGCCGGGGCTGAGCTGCTGCGAGATCGAAGCCACGTATCTGGCCTGGCTTGATTGCCGGGGATTACATCAGGCCAATCCGCACAGATTCCTTGAGCAGCATGGCATCGGTCTTTCGGATGGACGCGATTTCGGCATGGAAGGTTTCGTACGCCTGAATTTCGGGTGCAGTCGCAGCTTGCTGGACGAAGCCTTGCGGCGCCTCAGCCTGGCCGCACTCGCCGCACAAGCCGCTTAAAAACAAGATCTAGAAAAACAACGGCGACCCAAAGGTCGCCGCTGATCCTCCTGAACCTCTGTAGATCAAGCTCGCGCATGCCGCTGCATCTGCATCAGCCTGGCCTGGATGTAGCCTTTGAGCTCACGGAAAGGAATCGGCTTGCCATAAATCAGAACATCCTCGGGCAAGCCTCCTTGCTCTTCGATGTCTTCAACAGACAAACCGGTTACGACAATGATATCCATGTGCGCCAATTGCGGATCTGCACGCAAACGACGGATCATGGCAAATCCATCCAGATCAGGCATCACCAGATCAGCCACCAGCAGATCCGGGGCACTACGCCCGATTTCCATCAGCCCTTCAAATCCGGAAGCGACAATTTTCACCTGGATGGGCATGTCCCAAGTCGCAACGGTTTTCTCGTAAAGGGCCTGCATCAAACGGTCATCTTCAGCGATCAGGACACGCAGCGTAGTCGCTACGGATGCGACAGGCGCTGGCGCGCCAGTCTGCCGTTTCCGCAGGAAAGACTCGACCGAACTCACACGAATCCGGCGATGACCACCCGTGGTTTTCCAGGCATCAAGCAAACCGTTTTCCACCATCTGCTGAACCGTACCCAGCGACACGCCAAGCATCTGTGCCGCATCGCTGGTGCTGCAGAATTCACGATCCGGTTTGGTACCGGTCTGGACTGCATCGGACATGCAAGAACCCCATATCAAGAACACTGGGCGCTGCAAAAGCACCGCCACCCTGCCATGGCACCGCCTTACGCAGAGCCATGTCTCTGTTCATATTGTACTGCATGGTATCGCTATACAAGCCGCCACTGGTCCAGCTGGACAGCACACATACCCCATGGTTTGGGGCATGCCACACCGCGGGGTTTCAGAACGGAATGTCGTCGTCAAAATCGCCAAACCCGCCAGAAGAAGCCGGGCTGCTTTGGGGCTGCGGGGCCGGCGCCGATTGTTGCGGACGACTCCGTGGCGCTTGCTGGGGCGCTTCGCTACGAGACTGGTTGTAATCATCCCCTCCGCGCGAGCCACCATCACCCCCGTCGCGAGAACCCAGCATCTGCATCTGGTCCGCACGAATTTCGGTGGTGTACTGTTCAATCCCTTCCTTGTTCGTCCACTTCCTGGTCCGCAAGCTGCCTTCAATGTAGACAGGACGACCTTTCTTCAGATACTGCCCTGCAATTTCGGCCAAACGGCCATTGAAGACCACCCGGTGCCATTCGGTCGCTTCTTTCTTCTCACCGGTGGCCTTGTCTTTCCACGTATCTGTCGTGGCCACCGTAATCGTGCAAAAAGCATCGCCACTGGGCGCATAGCGCGTTTCGGGATCCTTGCCGAGATTGCCGACAATGATGACTTTATTGACTGATGCCATGCCTGAACTCCTTCATCAAAAAGTTGCGGCTCCGTTCTTGCGATTCGTTCAGAGCCGATTCGGGTGTATGCCGCTGCACGACGGGCAGAACGGCAAGCCACGATGCTACCTTGCGGCGAAGATTTACGTAAGGCGTCTTGTTGAGCCACCTCGCGCTGCAGTGCAAAAAAGGCTTGGCCGAGGCCAGCCAGACCCGTATATTGATTGGTTTTCTTGCCGGCATATCGGGCTATGGAATGGATCCGCATTCGTGGGGCGCGTACCCACAATCTGAAGAACATCAATCTCGACATCCCTCGCAATTGCCTCACGGTCATCACCGGACTATCAGGCTCGGGCAAGAGCTCACTGGCCTTTGATACCTTGTACGCTGAAGGTCAGCGTCGCTATGTGGAAAGCCTGTCGGCTTACGCACGCCAGTTTTTGCAGTTGATGGAAAAGCCGGATGTGGATCTGATTGAAGGCCTCTCGCCCGCCATTTCCATCGAGCAGAAAGCCACCAGCCACAATCCGCGGTCAACCGTCGGTACCATCACCGAGATTCACGACTACCTTCGCCTGCTCTACGCCCGCGCAGGAACACCGCACTGCCCCGAGCACAAAATGCCGCTGGAAGCCCAGACGGTTTCGCAGATGGTTGACCATGTGCTGGCCTTGCCTGAAGGCACACCGTTGATGATCCTCGCTCCGATCATCAATGAGCGTAAAGGCGGGCACGAAGAGTTGATTGTGGAGTTACGCGCACAAGGTTTCGTGCGCATGCGCGTCAACGGCACGATCTGCGAGATCGACAACCCGCCGGTACTGGCCAAAACCAGCAAGCACAGCATCGACCTGGTGGTTGATCGCATCAAGATCCGGCCCGACTCACGCCAGCGCCTTGCCGAAAGCTTCGAAACCGCGCTCTCTCATGCGGATGGCAGAGCGATCGCTTTCGAAATGGAGTCCGGCAAAGAACATCCGTTCTCGGCCCGATACGCTTGCCCGATCTGTGGCTTTGCCGTACAGGAACTCGAACCGCGCCTGTTCTCCTTCAATAACCCGGTTGGGGCCTGCCCAAGCTGCGACGGACTGGGAACACATGAGTTCTTTGATCCCGTACGCGTCGTCGCGCACCCGGAACTCTCCCTGGCTTCTGGTGCAATCCGCGGCTGGGATCGGCGCAACCAGTTCTATTTCCAGATGCTGCAAAGCCTCGCCGCCTTCTACGAATTCGATATCGACACGGCATTCTCTGAATTGCCTCCGGATATCTGCGAAGTCGTCCTGCACGGTTCGGGCACCCGCAAGATCCCGTTCAAATACATGTCCGAATCGGGACGCATGGTCAACAAGGAACATCCTTTTGAAGGCATCATCCCGAATCTGGAACGCCGCTATCGGGAAACGGATTCCATGGCCGTCCGTGAAGAACTCTCCAAATACCGCTCTGAGCGGCCCTGTCCTGATTGCGGCGGCAGCCGTCTCCGACGCGAAGCCCGCCATGTATTGATCGGCACCAAGTCCCTCCCGGAAATCGGCGCACTGCCGATTGGTGAATGCCAATCCTTTTTCTCCACCACGCGGCTCACCGGCAACAAGGCACAGGTCGCCGAAAAAGTCATGAAGGAGATCGCAACCCGGCTCCAGTTCCTGATCGATGTCGGCCTGGATTATTTGAGTCTGAACCGTTCCGCCGACACGCTGTCGGGCGGAGAAGCCCAGCGGATTCGTCTGGCGTCCCAGATCGGATCAGGCCTCACAGGCGTCATGTATGTTCTGGATGAGCCCTCGATCGGACTGCATCAACGCGATAACGAGCGCTTGCTGGGAACCTTGCGCCGCTTGCGTGATCTGGGCAATACCGTGATTGTCGTAGAACACGACGAAGATGCCGTCCGCATGGCTGATTTCGTAGTCGACATGGGCCTTGGTGCAGGAGAGCACGGCGGAGAAGTCATCGCCTACGGAACTCCTGCGGAAATCTGCGCCAACACAGCCTCAATCACGGGGGCCTTTCTGGATGGCCGGCGCAGCATTTCTGTCCCGCCCGTCCGGATCCCACCTGATCCATCCAGAATGCTGTTGCTGACAGGCGCATCCGGCAACAATCTCAAGCATGTCACGCTCGAACTGCCGGTCGGGCTGATGACCTGCATCACGGGAGTGTCCGGCTCGGGCAAATCCACCCTGATCAACGATACGCTCTATGCCATAGTCGCCCGCGACATGCACGGCAGTTCGCTCGAACCGGCCGCCTATGAAAAAGTGGAAGGCCTGGAACATTTCGACAAGGTCATCAGCGTTGACCAGGCACCTATCGGCCGGACCCCACGTTCAAATCCTGCGACCTATACCGGTTTACTCACCCCGATCCGTGAGCTGTTTTCCGGCGTTCCGGAATCCCGCGCGCGTGGCTACGGTCCGGGTCGTTTTTCCTTCAACGTGAAGGGCGGCCGCTGCGAGGCTTGTCAGGGCGATGGCATGCTGCGGGTGGAGATGCACTTTCTCCCGGATGTGTTCGTCCCTTGCGATGTCTGCC
>JAGTRY010000156.1 GCA_018262235.1 Pseudomonadota bacterium | reverse complement strand
TGCGATGTCTGCCACGGCAAACGCTATAACCGCGAGACGCTTGAAGTCCGTTACAAAGGCAAGAACATTGCCGATGTGCTGGCCATGACCGTCGAAGAAGCCCAGCGTTTCTTCGATGCGGTCCCCACCATCGCACGCAAACTGGACACCTTGATGGAGGTGGGTCTGGGCTATATCCGCCTTGGTCAAAGCGCCACGACACTTTCTGGCGGTGAAGCGCAGCGGGTCAAACTGGCATTGGAATTGTCAAAACGGGACACCGGCCGGACGCTTTACATCCTCGACGAACCGACGACCGGCCTGCATTTCCACGACATCGAGTTACTCCTGACGGTATTGCACCGACTGCGCGACCATGGCAATACCATTGTCGTCATCGAGCACAACCTGGATGTCATCAAGACGGCGGATTGGCTGGTCGACCTGGGGCCTGAAGGCGGCGAAAAAGGCGGGCGGATTCTGGTGGCAGGAACCCCCGAAACTGTCGCGGCCCACGCCGAAAGCTATACCGGTCAATACCTGCGCAAGCTGCTTCCCCCGCATACCGCGTAGCGACCTTACACCTCCGGCCCATATCCAAGACGCGGCCAGAATAGCCTGTCGGTATAGCCGGAGAGTTTCTGCAAGGAGTACGGAGCTTGTCAGCTGCCACGCCTGCTCCATGAGCAGGCATAGCGCGAGGCGGAACGGATCGGACGATCAGGACCGGTAATCTGCATTGATCTTCACGTAGTCATACGAGAAGTCGCAGGTCCATACCGTCGCTGCCGCATCGCCGCGTGCCAGATCAGCACGCACGATGATCTCTGCGCTTTTCATGATGTGCACACCGGCTTCCTCGGCATAACTCACCGCACGTCCACCTTTCTCGGCGACCAGAACTTCTTCTTTTCCATCGCCCAGCCACACACGCAGGGTGGAGACATCCAGGTCTGCCACCCCGGCATAGCCGATCGCACAAAGGATGCGGCCGAGATTCGGGTCGGAAGCAAAGAAGGCTGTCTTCACCAGCGGCGAGTGGGCAACGGCGTAAGCAATCTGCCGGCACTCCTCACGACTCTTGCCACCTTCGATGACAATGCTCATGAACTTGGTGGCACCTTCACCATCACGCACGATCGCCTGGGCAAGCCAGACCGCAAGATCCACCACCGCATCACGCAAAGCCTTGTAGTCCGCTGATGCAGGATCGGTGATAGCCGGGGCACCGGACGCTCCGGTAGCGATCAGGATGAAGCTGTCATTGGTGGAAGTGTCGCCGTCCACGGTGATACTGTTGAAGGAATGGTCCGCAGCCTCTTTCACCAGCGCATCAAGCAGGGGCTGGGCAACATCGGCATCGGTAGCGAGGAAACCAAGCATGGTGGCCATGTTCGGCTTGATCATGCCGGCCCCCTTGCTCATCCCGGTGAGCGTCACGGTCTTGCCGCCGATCCGGACCTGACGCGAGGCACACTTGGGTTGAGTGTCGGTGGTCATGATGGCCTGGCAGGCCTCATACCAACCATCACTTTTCAGCGCGGCTTGTGCGGCAGGCAACCCTGCGATGAGCTTATCGACCGGCAAGTGTTCAAGAATCACGCCCGTCGAAAACGGCAGCACTTCCTGTGCCGACACGCCCAGTGCAGCAGCAACCGCCTCGCAACTGGCGCGTGCATTGGCGATACCTTGCGCGCCGGTCCCCGCATTGGCGATCCCGGTATTGATGACCAATGCACGGATCTCCCCAGTGGCCAGATGCTCCCTGCAAACCGTGACCGGCGCAGCGCAAAAACGGTTCTGCGTAAAGACCCCTGCAGCGCGACTTCCCGGTGCAAGTTCGATCAACGTCAGATCGCGGCGCCCCAACTTTCGGATTGCCGCCTCAGCCGTGCCCAGGCGCACACCGGCGACAGGCAAGAGTTGATCAGCTTGGGGCAAAGGCAGGTTCACGGACATGGGGGTTCCTTGGAGCAGAGAATTGAGAGGGGATTCGATTTTACGACAAAGCCTGGAAGGCGTCCGTCCGACACAACACCAGGCCATCTGCTGGAGAATCGCAATGCCTATTTCTTGGCAGTAACCCGACTCGCCACGTGCTGGAAACTGATGCTGGCCTGCTGGGCAAAATGAAGAAAACCTTGCCAGGTTTCTTCATCAGGTGGATTACTGGTACTGCGGTCCGCGTAAAAGAATCCGATGACACGACCCGCAGCAACAATCGGGGCAAGCATGCATTCGCGACTGCCAGTGATGGCTTCCAGCCGATCAAGCTTGATATTGGGGCTGGGTTCCCCTTTGAGCCAGATCGGTGCGGACTTGGTAAACAGCATGTTGATGATCTCACCGGGGCGCTGATCCAGCGGAAAACTGAATTTGGCCACGAGTTTTTCCGCTTCGCGCCCCAGCGCGACCTTGCCTGCCACCTTGCTGCGATCCGCCGTTTGCAACGCAAAGACTGCGCGGCTCATGCCCAGCCCCCGATAGATCCCTTCCAGCACGAGCTGCAACACTTCATTCAGGCTGGGCTTGGCACTCAGCAACATGGATAGATCGCGCAATATCTTGAGCTGCAACAGGGGATCAGGCGTCGGATCAACCACTTCGGCGACTTCCGCATCGATGTCAACCAGCCCTCCCTCAGGGGGCACCGGAATCAGGCGCGCAGCCGCTCCTGCGCCAAAGTGCGCGGCGACACGCGCGGCTTCTGCTGCATTGTGCGTCAGCTCTTCCGTGATGTCTTTCAGCGCACGGCCCGTGAATTCGGCATATTGGGCCAATGCAGTACGTGCTTCAGGCGTATCCCAACCGTTTTCAACAGCCTTTGCCAAACGATAGCCCTGCGCAATGGCTATCTCGTCGCCGCTGGGATGCGCATGACCTTCCGCTGCCGCAACAACCAGCGGTCCGAGTTGCCATTCCTTGGCCAATGCTGCCGTCAGGTGACGCAGACGGAATCCGAGGATTTCGAGCTGCAAGTCTTCGGGCTTCTCGGCAGGGCGTGCCCGCAAGGCTTCATCGAGATCGGTCGCCTGCTGCCCCCCAAAACACCAGAAAGCCATCTCGCCAACCTGGCTGAGCAGGGTGGCAATGAAAACTTCTTCAGGCGCCTTGCTCCCTTTGGCGATTGCAGCAGTACGCGCCTGAACCGCCGCATGAAAACACCGCGCCATCTCGGCCACGACATGCTCCCGCATGCTGCTGGCGAGCAGGGCATCTACGAGATGAATGGATAGAACGATCTGGCCGACCAGATCAAAGCCCAGCACGACGATCGCACGGCTGACCGTATTGACATGCTGACGGCCCGGATTGAAAAGCACGCTGTTGGCCAGTTTGAGCACTTTTGCCGTAAGCGCCGCATCCTGCAGAATGACATGCGAGAGTCGGCCAGAGGAAGCCATTTCGTCTTCGGTAACGGTGCGCACTTCTTGCACCGTACGCCCGAAAACCGGCATATCGCGATCACGAACATGTCCAACCCACTCCTGCAAGCTCGGCCTGTGCAGTTCCTCCGTCACGCTCTGCCTCCGTTGGCGTCTCTGTCGTGATGCGTCTACGACTGTTCCGGCAATACCTTGAGGACTAATACCCCCCAAGGCAGCCGTGTCCCGTGTCAAAAATCACACCCCTGATCGAAATGAGTATGCGCTCAAGCCCGAATCAAAGGCGTTTGCGCAACACGCCGCAAGTGTCCTGCCCGCTCAGGCATCCCCCTTCCCCGAAAAAGGACTCATTGCAGCGCGGTCAGATCACCACGCGACTCCCCAATTCAACCACCCTGGCTGTCGGCAGTTTGAAGAAATTGGCCGCACTGGACGCATTGCGGAACAGGAATTCGAACAGGCGTTCGCGCCAGATCGCCATGCCCCGGATTTCCGTGGAGGGCAGAATGGTTTCGCGGCTGAGAAAGTAGGAGACCTGCTGCGGGTCAATATCCAGGCCTTGTTCGGCACAGCGCAGCAGCGCGGCCGGTACATCCGGTTCTTCCATGAAACCAAAGCGCACCAGCACCCGGTGGAAGGTTTTGCCCATGTGCTGAACTTCCACACGGTCCTCAATCGGCACACGCGGCACGGATTCGATGATCACGCTGACGAAGACGGTACGCTCATGCATAACCATGTTGTGCTTGAGGTTATGCAGCAATGCCGTCGGCACCTGGCCGGAACGCGGATTGAGGAACAGCGCCGTATGGGGCACGCGGTGGATATCTTCTCCGTCCAGCATGCGTGCGAAAGGTTCCAGCGGAACATCGTCGGTCTTCTGCACTTCCGCCAGCAACTGCCGGCCACGTCGCCAGGTAAACAGGATCAGGCTCACACTGCCACCGAAGACCAGCGGGAACCAGCCGCCATCGGCTATCTTCAGCCCGTTGGATGCCAGGAAAACCAGCTCGATGCACACCAGTGGTACGAACACCAGACCACACAGCAGCGGGGGCCATTTCCAGTCACGCAAGGCGACCGAGAAAGCCAGTCCGGATGTCACCAGCATGGTGAGGGTCACTGCGATGCCATAGGCCGCAGCCAGATTGGTCGATGAACGGAATCCGATGACCGTCACCAACACAAAGAACAGCAAAGCCCAGTTAACAAATGGCAAATAGATTTGCCCCATCTGCGACCCCGATGTATGTCTGACAGCCATGCGAGGACAGAACCCCAGCTGGATCAGTTGCAGGGAAATAGAATATGCCCCGGTAATCAGCGCCTGGGAGGCAATCACGGTCGCCACGGTCGCCAACCCAACCATGGGATAAAGCGCCCAGCTCGGTACTGCAAGATAAAAGGGATTCGTAGCAGTCGTCGGATCGTTGAGCATTAACGCCCCTTGCCCCAGATAGTTGAGCAGCAGGCTGGGCAACACCAGGAACAGCCATCCATAGCGGATCGGAACCACGCCGAAGTGCCCCATGTCCGCGTACAGCGCCTCGCCCCCGGTCATGGTCAGGAACACAGCTCCCATTGCGAAGAAGGCAAGTTTCGGGCTGTTGATGGCAAACGCAATGGCATGATGTGGCGACAGTGCAGCGAGGACACCCGGATGTGCAACGATATTGTGGACGCCAACAGCCGCCAGACAGACAAACCACAGCACGACAAAATAACCGAAGAAGCCTCCGATCCGCGCCGTACCGTGATGCTGCACCACGAACAAGCCAATCAGGATCCCAAGGGTGATCGGCATCACATACGGCCGGAATGCCGGTGTTGCGACCTCCAGCCCCTCGACAGCAGAAA
>JAGTRY010000062.1 GCA_018262235.1 Pseudomonadota bacterium | reverse complement strand
GATCAAGACTGAAATTGATGCCCTGGCCGCCGCGACGGCGGATTTTGCTGCACGCCGCATGGATAAAGCCATTCGTCAGGCCCTGACTGGCAATCGCGTTGACACGCTCTCGCTGTAAAAAGGAAAGCACATGACCCGAATCGTCGTTCTCCCGAATGTGGAGTTGTGCCCGGAGGGTGCCGTGATTGAAGCTGTGCCAGGGCAAACCATATGTGATGCGCTACTGGCCAACGAAATCGAGATCGAGCATGCTTGCGAGAAATCTTGCGCGTGCACGACTTGTCACGTGGTTGTACGGGAAGGTTTCAATTCGCTGGAATCGGCCGATGATCTTGAAGAAGATCTGCTCGACAAAGCGTGGGGACTGGAGTCCCAATCCCGCCTGTCCTGTCAGGCCGTGGTCGCCGACACCGACTTGGTTGTCGAGATCCCGCGATATACCATCAATATGGTCAGCGAGGGAAAAAAATGAAGTGGACCGACACCCTTGAAATCGCCATGGCACTTGCGGATAGCCATCCCGAAGTGAATCCCACACAAGTCAACTTTGTCGAATTGATGGGCTGGGTCCAGGCCTTGCCGGGGTTTGACGATGATCCCAAGTATTGCGGCGAGCGGATTCTGGAAGCGATCCAGGCTGCATGGATCGAAGAGGCAGATTGATCAGTCCGCCCGGGAATCCGCCAGTTCGTTGAGGCTGAGCCAGTATTGTCCAAGCTGCCCGACGGTAAACAGAAAACGTTCGAAGTCCACGGGCTTGCGGATGTAGCTGTTGGCACCCAGGCTATAGGCCTCCTGGATATCCTGCAGCTCGCGCGAAGTCGTCAGCACGACCACGGGCAATAGTGCGGTACGTGCATCTGCCCGGATTCGCCGCAAAACTTCCAGTCCATCGATTCGCGGCAGCTTGAGATCAAGAAACACGACCGCCGGCTGGATGGAAGTGTCGCGTCCCGCATGCCGTCCGGTACCAAAAAGATACTCCACCGCATCCACGCCATCGCGTGCCACCACTACCTGATTTGTTATCTTGTTCTTGTTGAAAGCACGCAGCGTCAAGGCTTCGTCATCAGGATTGTCTTCAACAAGCAAAATTGGTCTATCGGTCGCCATCTCTGTTTACGTATGCTTTTGTGCATCGTTTCCGCGTCAGTGAGCGCAAATTTCTGGTTCAAGGCTTGGTCAAAAAAACAACTATTGGCGAAGTCGTCAATAGTGTAAGTAATGAACAAATATACGCGAAATCAGAAGATCTACCCAACATATCTAATCAACGGCAGGATTGTGGCTGACCTTAGACGCAATTGATTGCTCTGATGTGAAAAGGCCCTGAGCAGGGCCTTTCGTGACAGCGTTTGAACAGGGTTTTGCCTCAAGGCAACTGGTCCGCACGGAGCAGGAAGACCTTTTCCTCTTCACTGGCGTTGGTGAGCCACACGAACTCGATCAGGGGAAAAGCGGCTTCAACCTGCTCACGATTGTGGCCTACCTCGACCACCAGAATGCCTTGCTCGGTCAGGTGCGCACGTGCACCGGCGATGATCCGTCGCACGATGTCCATCCCGTCATCTCCGCCCGCCAGCGCCATGCGTGGCTCCCGCAGATATTCTTCGGGCAGGCTTTGCATCGAAGCCTCCGTGACGTAAGGCGGATTGCTCAGGATGAGGTCATAACGTTCATCACCCAGTGCGTTGAAAACATCCGACTGGATGAGGCGCACGACTTCGTCAAGCCCGTAATCGGCAACATTCTGCCGTGCAACCGCCAGGGCTTCTGCGGAGAGATCGATGGCATCCACTTGGGCATTCGGGAAATGATGTGCCAACAGAATCGCCAGACAACCACTTCCAGTGCACAGATCCAACGCCCGACTGACTTCCGCAGGATCCTGGATCCAGGGCTCGAAACCTTCCTGCAGCAGTTCAAAACAGAAAGAGCGCGGCACGATCACACGCTCGTCGACATAGAAACGGAAGTTTCCCAACCAGGCTTCGCGGGTCAGATAGGCTGCCGGAATCCGTTCTTCGATCCGGCGTTCAATGATATCCAGCACTTCGCAGCGTTCATCGGAAGGAATGCATGCATCGAAGAAGGGCTCCAGCCGGTCTATGGGCAGATGCAGGGTGTGCAGGACCAGATAGACTGCCTCATCGAAAGCATCGCTGGTTCCGTGGCCGAAAGACAAACCGGCGCGATTGAATTGACTGGTGGCATAGCGGATCAGGTCGCGGACGGTGACAAGTTCTTCCAGTGCGGTGTGCTGATGCGCGGCATCATCGTGGTCGTGGTGGCTCATGGTGGGATGGGTCTTTTCGCCGTAGCGGACATCTGGAACAGGTTTGTAAGTATGCAGGGCCGGGAAGCGGAAAATCAGCTGGTTTCATCCATGTGCAGGGTGAAAGAGCTGAAAGATGCGCCGTCTTCTTCCGCCGGATCGAATTCGACGATGCTGTCGAGTTTGGAAGGTGCATTTCTGGCCGCATCCTCCTCTTCGGTTGGGGCGTTATTGACCAGCCAGGAGAAGTTGGTGGGTGAGTCCGAGTTTGCCAGCGCTTCTTCCAGCGTGATGATCTCTGAACGATAGAGCCGGTAAAGATCCTGTTCGAAAGTCTGAGAGCCAGGCGCGAGCGATTTTTCCATCGCTTCACGCACATCGCTGAATTCGCCCTTGTCGATCAACTCCGCGATGTGGCGCGTGTTCATCAGGATTTCAGCTGCCGGGATGCGCGAGCCGTCGGGCTTTTTCACCAGGCGTTGCGACACGATGCTGCGCAGCGATACGGCCAGATCCAGGAAGAGGAGAGGGCGGTTTTCCAGTGGGTAGAAGCTGGTGATCCGGTTCAAGGCATGGTGAGCGTTATTGGCGTGCAGGGTCGCCAGGACAAGGTGTCCGGATTGGGCATAGGAGATCGCCGCCTTCATGGTTTCCAGATCGCGGATTTCGCCGATCAGGATGCAGTCCGGAGCCTGGCGCATGGCATTTTTCAATGCATCGTTCCAGCTATGCGTATCGAAACCGACTTCACGCTGGTTGACCACCGAACGTTTGTGGCGGAACAGATATTCGATCGGGTCTTCGACCGTCAGGATATGTCCGGACACGTGCGTGTTGCGGTAGTCCAGCATGGAGGCAATGGTCGTGGATTTCCCCGAGCCCGTAGCCCCGACGACCAGTACCAAGCCGCGCTTCTCCATGACGATATCGTAGAGAACCGCAGGTAGATTGAGGGTTTCCAGGGCAGGGATTTCACCCTGGATGAAGCGCACGACGATGCTGACGCTGTTGCGTTGCCAGAAAAAATTGATGCGGAAATTGCCAAGTCCGCGGCGGCTGAACGAGATGTTGAGCTCGCGATCACGCTCGAAAATCGCGATCTGCTCGGGATTCATGATTTCGTAGGCCATCCGCTGGATGACTGCCGGATCCATGACTTGCTGGTTGATCGGCAGCACCACGCCATCGAGTTTGATGTGAATGGGCGCACCGGCCGACACGAAAATGTCGGAGGCGTGCCGCTCGGCCATCAACTGGAACAGCTTGTCAAAAATCATGAAGCGTCTCCCGGATCAAATAGGGGGCTGATGTGCCCCCTTGTCAGTATCAATCGCGCAGCAATTCGTTGATCGAAGTCTTCGAACGGGTCTGGGCGTCAACTTTCTTTACGATCACGGCACAGTACAAGGAATACTTGCCATCGGCAGACGGCAGGTTGCCGGAGACCACCACCGAACCAGCAGGAATCCGGCCGTAACTCACTTCGCCGGTTGCACGATCATAGATCTTGGTGCTCTTGCCGATATAAACCCCCATCGAGATCACGCTGTTCTCTTCCACGATCACGCCTTCCACCACTTCGGAGCGTGCGCCGATGAAGCAGTTGTCGCCGATGATGGTCGGGTTGGCCTGCAGCGGTTCGAGTACGCCACCGATGCCGACCCCGCCGGAGAGGTGCACGTTCTTGCCGATCTGTGCGCAAGAACCCACGGTTGCCCACGTATCTACCATTGCGCCGTCATCCACATAGGCGCCGATGTTGACATAGGAAGGCATCAGCACCACGTTCTTGCCGATATAGCTGCCCCGGCGTGCCACGGCATTCGGAACCACCCGGAAACCGCCTGCGCGGAAATCGGCTTCGGTGTAGTCCACAAACTTGGTCGGCACCTTGTCGAAATAACGTACGGAGCCTCCTTCCATGACGGCATTGTCATGGGTGCGGAAATACAGCAGCACGGCCTTCTTCAACCACTGGTGAGTCACCCACTCGCCGTTGATCTTCTCGGCAACGCGAAGCCGCCCGGAATCCAGTTCGGCAATCACTTCTTCGATGGCTTTGCCCAGAACCGGGTCAAAGGAAGTCGGAGTGATCTCGGCGCGACGCTCGAATGCTTCTTCAATCAGTGGTTGCAGCGGATGTTGAGACATTTTGGTTCCTGATGAGATGGGATGAACAACAAGAAAAGGATTACTTCAGATGATCCACGATACGCTGTGCGGCGGCCACGCATTCCTGCTCAGTGGCGACCAGCGCGATGCGTACGAAACCCATGCCCGGATTGCGGCCATGTGCTTCGCGCGCCAGAAACTGGCCTGGCAGCACGGTGACGTTTTGGGTCGCGAGCAGATCACGCGCGAAAGCCGTATCGTCGCCCGCCGTGCGTGCCCACAGATAAAAACCTGCGTCAGGACGCTGAACGTCCAGCACCGGAGCAAGCATGGGTACCAGCGCATCGAATTTCGCCCGGTACATCGCGCGATTGGTTTTGACGTGCGCTTCGTCCTGCCAGGCCGCAATGCTTGCTGCTTGTACCGTGACGCTCATGGCACAGCCATGGTAGGTCCGGTATTTCAGAAAACCCGCGAGAATCCTGGCGTCACCCGCGACGAAGCCCGAACGCATGCCGGGCACATTCGAACGTTTGGACAGACTGGAAAACACCACCAGGCGCGGGAAGCCATCCCGCCCGAGCAGGTGGGCCGCTTGCAGCGCTCCCAGGGGCGGCTGGGTTTCGTCGAAATAGATTTCCGAGTAACACTCATCGGCAGCAATCACGAAGCCGTATTTGTCTGACATCGCGAACAGCTCACGCCATTCTTCAAGCGACAGGACCCGCCCGGTTGGATTTCCCGGAGAGCACACGTAGAACAACTGAACGCGCGCCCACTCGTCCGGACTGAGCGCATCCAGATCGAAGCCGAAGTTGTTTTCCGGTGTCTGGTTCAGGAATACCGGCTGCGCGCCGCCCAGCAAGGCCGCACCTTCGTAGATCTGGTAAAAGGGGTTGGGGCACACGACCAATGGCGCGGGTTTGCCCGGATCCAGCACGGCCTGGGCGAAGCTGAACAGGGCTTCGCGCGATCCATTCACGGGCAGGACCTGAGTAGTCCAATCCAGTGCCGGCAGCGCATAGCGACGTTTGAGCCAGTCCGCAATCGTCTGGCGCAAGGCGTCTCCACCGGTCGTGGTCGGATAAACCGCCAGCCCCGGGAAAGCCTCCGTCATGGCGCGGAAAATCAGCTCGGGAGTGGCGTGCTGCGGTTCGCCGATGGAGAGACGAATCGCCGGCAGATTGGCGGGCGTCACGCCGGCAAACAGGGCACGGAGCTTTTCGAAAGGGTAGGGCTGAAGACGGTCGAGGAGCGGATTCAAGATGTTTTTTCGCGTCGGCTGGTTGAGGCGCTTGGCGCGCCTGCGAACAGGTAAGCGCGTCGGCCAGAATCGGGGTGATATTATAGCCCGTCCAAGCCTCTCACCTGCCTTCACACGCTTTCAACGTGCGCCTCTCCAAGCTCAAACTCGCTGGATTCAAGTCCTTTGTCGATCCCACCACAATCCTGACCCCCGGTCAGTTGGTCGGCATCGTGGGGCCGAATGGTTGCGGCAAATCCAATGTAATCGACGCCGTGCGCTGGGTGCTGGGCGAGTCACGTGCCTCTGCGCTGCGTGGCGAATCCATGCAGGATGTGATCTTCAATGGCTCGACGACACGCAAACCGGTGTCCCGTGCCAGCGTCGAGATGATTTTCGACAATGCCGAGGGCAAAGCGGCCGGGCAATGGTCGCAGTACGCCGAAATCTCGGTCAAACGCCAGGTTGATCGCAACGGTGGTTCGGATTACTTCATCAACAATGTCGCGGTGCGCCGCAAGGATGTGATCGACCTCTTTCTCGGTACCGGGCTGGGGCCGCGGGCCTACGCGATCATCGAGCAGGGCATGATCTCGCGCGTGATCGAAGCACGCCCCGAGGAAGTACGGGCCTTTCTCGAAGAGGCGGCCGGGATTACCAAATACAAGGAACGGCGACGCGAGACGGAAGGCCGCTTGAGTGACGCCCGAGACAATCTGGCGCGCGTCGAGGATATCCGCGCTGAACTGGGCCAGCAGCTCGAACGTCTGGCGGTTCAAGCCGAAGCGGCCCAGCGTTACAAGGAGCTGTCATCCCAGCTCTCGCAAAAACAAGTGCTGTTGTGGCGATACAAGCACACCGCAGCTTTGCGCGAACAAACCTTGCTGGCTGAAGCCATCGCCCAGGCCCAAACGGCCATAGAGAGCAATAATCAACGCCTGGTCGAAGCGGAAACGGGAATCACCCTGGCGCGTGAAGCCCACAATGTGCAGACCGAAGCCGTGAGCGCCGCGCAAGGAGACGTTTTCGCCATTGCGGCGGAGATCAGCCGGATCGAAGCCGAACTCAAAAATCTGCGCGACTCGCACGCGCGCATCACCCAGCGTGGCAGCCAACTACATACCGATGAGAACCTGTGGCAGAACCGTCTGGCCGAGACTCTGCGCGACACGGAAGAACGCCAGGCCCAGCATGCGCAAGCTCACGAAAAACTTGAGCTGAGCATACTGCAAGTCAGCGAGGCCGAAGAGCGTTTGCCCGAGGCTGACGAAGTCTGGCGCATGGCCCTGGCGCAACGCGATGAGCTTCGTCGCAAGCTTGGCCAGATCGAGCAGCAGATCCGCGTTGAAGAAACCAAGCGCACCGCCAGCCAGCGCACGCTGGAAGCCTTGCGCGAGCGACGCCGCCGGATGGAGGAAGAGCGCGCCGGATTGCGCCCGGAAGACGAAGCTGCGCTTGCAACACTCGAACATGAAGTGGCCGAGCTCGTCGCACAGCAACAAGAAAGCGAGCTGTCGCAAAGTCGCCTGCAAGCACAGCTGGAGCAGATCCAGGCACGCCTGCGTATTCGTCAGCACGATCTGCAAACAGCATCAAAGGCTTTGACGGAGCTGCGTGCCAGGCTCGATGCCTTGCGCAGCTTGCAGGCCAGTCTGCGTGACCAAAGTGATCTGGCCGGCTGGCTGCATGCAGCAGGGCTGGCTGAACAGTCGCCCTTGTGGCAATCGCTGCAGGTCGATGCCGGCTGGGAGCTGGCCGTCGAAGCAGTGCTGCGCGAACGTATCGCGGCAATCGGCCCTTTGGCAGGCGATCTGGCTGGGCCCATGGCTCAGCCGGCCCCGGCAACGGTGACCCTGCTTCGCCCCGGACTTCCGCCCGCACCGCGTGCTGCCTTGTTTGATGCCAGTCTGCTTGAGGAACGGGTGCGTTGTCTGCGCCCGGAACTTGGCCCTTATCTGGCGCATTGGCTGGATGGTGCATACGCCGTGGAAGACATCGGTCCATGGCTGCGCGCAGAACGCGAGCTGCCCGCCGGGGTCTTGCTGGTCAGTCGGGCAGGACAGATCCTGAGTGCTTCAGCCTTGACCCTGTTTGCCCCGGATGCCAATACCCACGGGGTGATCGAGCGCCAGCGTGAAATTGAAATGCTGGAGCGTGAAATCGTCCCGGCAGAAAGCGCACTGGATGCATTGCGGCAAACCGTCAGCGAAGACGAGTCCCAGCTCAAAACCCTGCAAGCCGGGTTGAGTGATGGGCGCCATCGCCTGCAACACTTGCAGGCCCGTCTCCACGAGCGCCAGCTGACTTTCGTGAAGGTCCAGCAAGAGCAGGCACGTCATGCCGAACGCCTGGAGCAACTTGCGCGGGAAGCCGCTGAACTGCTGCGTCTGGAAGGCATTGAACACGCCCATCTGGAAGAAGCAGAGCTGCTCCGGATTTCCGCGGAAGAGCAGCGTGAACAGGCCGCGCATGCCGTTGAAGAAGCCGTCATGCGTGCGACCGATCGCGAACACGCTTTGCGCACAGCGCGTGAAACCCTGAACGCGCTGCAGCGTGTCCGCCATGAAGCGGAGTTCGCCGTGCGTGAAGGCAATGCCAAGCTCGACGAGCTGAGCCGCACTGCGGCACTTGCCCGGACACAGCTGGAAAAACTGGCAGCAGAGCGCGCACAGCTTTCCGCAGAGCAAGGTGAGCTTGACGACTCCGCCTTGCAGATCTCGCTGCAAACCGCCCTGGATCTACGCCGCAAACGCGAGGAACTGCTGAACCTGCGACGTCAGGAGCAAGAACGTATCAGCCAGCAGATCAAGGCACTGGAAGAGGCTCGCCTGCGTGCGGAACACACATTGTCTCCTTTGCGTGAGCAGCTGGCCGAGTTGCGTCTCAAGCATCAAGCTGCTGAGCTGGGATGCTCGCAGGCGGCAGAACGTCTGGGAGAGCTCGGCACCGAGGTCATTGCGCTTGACGATGAAGTGATGGCGGGCATCCGCGAACTGGCCCTGAGTCGTGAAGTGAGTCGTCTTGGACGTGAGATTGCGGACATGGGGGCTGTCAATCTGGCCGCTTTGGCCGAACTGGAGTCGGCCAGCGAGCGCAAGAACTTCCTGGACATGCAGTATGCCGACCTGATGCAGGCCATCGGCACGCTGGAGGATGCCATCCGGCGTATCGACCGTGATACCCGCGAGCAACTGAGCGAAACCTACACTACGGTGAACAAGCATTTCAGCGAACTGTTCCCGCGCTTGTTTGGTGGTGGCCAGGCGCAACTGATCCTGAGCGGAGATGAAATCCTTGATGCCGGGGTACAGATCGTCGCCCAGCCACCAGGCAAGAAGAATTCATCGATCCATCTGCTTTCTGGAGGAGAAAAAGCCCTGACTGCCATTGCTCTGGTCTTTGCGATGTTCCAGCTCAATCCAGCGCCCTTTTGCATGCTCGACGAAGTGGATGCGCCGCTCGATGATGCCAATACCGAGCGCTACTGCGAACTGGTCAAATACATGTCCTCGGTCACCCAGTTCATTTTCATCAGCCACAGCAAGATCACGATGGAGATGGGCCAGCAGTTGGTCGGGGTAACGATGCAGGAGCAGGGCGTATCCCGCGTAGTGGAAGTGGATATGGATGCTGCGCTGAAGCTTGCGCAACCAGAGCCCGCATGATGCGATAATGCATCGCCTTCCTTTGCGAATCTCATACTGAACTCGATACATGATGTCCGGAAACGAACTGCAATACAGCCTGATCGGTCTTGGTGTGGTCGCCATCCTGGTGCTGCTTGTCTATAACCTGTGGCAGGAGCGCAAGGCCCGTAAACATGCCGAGCAGGCATTCCGCTCGACGCACCATGATGTCTTGCTTGATGGTGATGTGGAGCCCGTCATTCCGCCTGCTCCGGGAGGGCGTATGGAGCCCGGCATCCATCCCGTCTCTGTTCCTGCCGTGGAATTGGCCGTGGTGACCCCGCTACCGGTACAGCCCGCACGCAGCAGCCAGAACACCCAGCGTCAGCAGGAGCCTGTACTCGGGTTCGAACAGCAGGCCGTCGATTGCGCCGTCAGCATCGAAGCGCCAGCCGGGGTGTCGGCCTCGGCATTGTTTACCGCTGCACAGGAAGTCTTGGCTGGCGTCAGCCGCCGCCTTGAATGGTATGGCTGGAGCGATATGGACCGGGACTGGTTCCCCATCGATGCGCGGACGCCCGGCAGCATCAATCGGGCCTGTGTCACCTTGCAGCTGGTTGATCGACGCGGTCCGATCAGCGAGACCGAACTGGATCGTTTCTATCAGCAACTCCAGCGTGTCTGTGAGCAGTTCCTGGCTGTTCCGCGCCTGCCTGCGCGAGCGGAAGTCCTGAGTCACGCAGCGGAAATTGATCGCTTCTGCTCCGAAGTCGATGTGCAGATCGCCATCAATGTGGTGGCCCAGAAAACCAGTTTTGCCGGAACCAAGCTGCGTGGTCTGGCTGAAGCGGCAGGTCTGGCTCTGGGCACTGACGGGGCTTACCACGCCCAGGACGAAGCTGGCCGTACGCTCTTTACGCTGGGCAACCAGGAGTCCGTTCCCTTTTCCAGTGAGCAGTTGCGCCATCTGCAGACGCATGGGTTGAGTCTTGTGCTCGACATGCCGCGCGTAGCCAATCCTGCCCAGGCCTTTGACCGCATGATCAGTCTGGCTCAGCATCTGGCCGAATCCCTCGGCGGTGTGGTGGTGGATGACAATCGTGCGCCGCTTTCTGATCGTGCCATTACCCTGATCCGTAGCCAGCTCGGGCAATTCGAACTGCAGATGGATCGTCAATCCATGCCTGCTGGCGGCGAGATCGCCCTGCGTCTGTTCGTCTGATGGATCTGTTTTCCCAAGCGGCCGATGCCGATCGAGCAGAGGAATTGCGGGCGACGCTGAACCGTTACGCCCATGCGTACTACGTACTGGACGCGCCATTGGTTCCGGACGCCGAATACGATCGCCTGTTTCGCGAATTGCAAGGCATTGAAGCCGAACACCCGGAATTGCTCCGCGCCGATTCGCCCACGCAACGCGTAGGCGGTGCTGCACTTAAAGCGTTGGCGGAGGTTCGCCATCGTGTCCCGATGCTCTCCATCGAAACCGAAACGGATACCACTGAAGGTGGCGCCATTGCTTTCGATGTACGGGTGCGACGCAAATTGGGACTTGCCGACACTGCACCGCCTGTCGAGTATGCCGTTGAGTTGAAGTTTGACGGGCTGGCCATCAATCTGCGTTACGAAGAAGGCGTACTGGTGCAGGCCGCGACGCGTGGTGATGGTGAAGTCGGTGAAGATGTCACCCACAATGTCCGTACGATTGGTGGAATCCCGCTACGCCTGCAAGCCCAGGCGCCTGCCGTGCTCGAAGTCCGGGGTGAAATCTACATGCGTCGGGATGATTTCGAGCGCTTGAATGCACGCCAGACCGAACGTGGCGAGAAAACCTTCATCAATCCGCGGAACACTGCCGCGGGTGCGGTCCGGCAGCTGGACCCGGCCATCGCAGCCCAGCGGCCGCTGTCTTTTTTCGCTTATGGTGTTGGCGAAATACAAGGCTGGAAAGAGCCGCCTGTAACCCATGCCGGGCTGGTCGATGCGCTTGCCGGCTTCGGTCTGCCAGTGTGCGCACATCGCACGGTGACGCAGGGCGCAGCAGGGCTGACGGCTTTTCACCAGCATATTGCGGCTTTGCGCGACAGCCTGCCGTTTGACATTGATGGCATCGTTTACAAGGTCAACAGCTTGGCCTTGCAACGCGAGCTGGGTTTTCGCAATCGTGAGCCGAACTGGGCCGTTGCACACAAATATCCCGCCCAGGAAGAACTCACCAAACTGCTCGATATCGAAGTCCAGGTTGGGCGCACGGGTGCCATTACGCCGGTAGCCCGTCTTGCGCCGGTATTCGTGGGCGGGGTGACCGTCACCAATGCAACTCTGCATAACGAAGACGAGCTTCGCCGCAAAGATCTGAAGATCGGCGATACGGTGATCGTGCGCAGGGCAGGGGATGTGATTCCCGAAGTGGTGGGGTCAGTCGCAGAGCGACGGACAGGGCGCGAGCACGAATTTGTGATGCCGACCCTTTGTCCGGTATGTGGCAGCCACATCGTGCGTGAGGAGGGGGAATCCATTGCCCGCTGTTCTGGCGGCTTGGCCTGCCGGGCACAACGCACGCAAGCCATCATCCATTTTGCAGGCCGGCGGATGATGGATATCGATGGTCTTGGCGAACGCTACATCGAGTCTCTGGTCGAATTTGGCTACATCGACCGCATTGCTGATCTGTATACCTTGCGTCTTGATGATCTGCTCGATATGAAACGGCGTGCAGACGAACGTGATGGCGTCACGCCAGAAACCGTCCAGCAAGGCAAGATAGCGACCAAGTGGGCAGAGAACCTGATTGCAGCGATAGCTGCCAGCAAGCAGCCACCACTGGCCAGACTGCTGTTCGCATTGGGCATCCGGCATGTCGGTGAATCGACTGCCAAGACGCTGGCCGGCTGGTTGGGGTCGCTGGAATGGATACGGTGTGCGCCAAAGGAAATCTTTGCCGTGTTGCCCGATATTGGCGATGTCGTCGCGGAGTC
This sequence comes from Pseudomonadota bacterium, assembly GCA_018262235.1. Taxonomy (GTDB): domain Bacteria; phylum Pseudomonadota; class Gammaproteobacteria; order Burkholderiales; family Rhodocyclaceae; genus Uliginosibacterium. The sequence continues at coordinate 7,074 of JAGTRY010000062.1, read as the reverse complement.
CTTGCACGATTTCTTTTCCGAACCGAACAATGAACGCGTGCTGGACGAATTGCTTCGTGCAGGGGTGAAGCCGCTTGATGAGCATCTGCCTACGGCACGTTTGGCGCAACGCATTGGGATGGCCGAGCTGCTCGGCCATCTGAAAATCCCGCGCCTGACTGCTATCCGGTCCCAGCACTTGGCAGCCTTGGTTACGAGCATTGCAGCGTTGGTGGAACTGCGCAGTGAACAGATCTTGGCCCTTGATTTGCCGGCGGAGGTCACGTCCGCGCTGGATACCTGGCTGGCAGACAAAGGCAATTTTGACCGGCTGAAGCGCCTGGAAAACTATTGCTCACGCTTGCTTGCAATCACCCCGCAAGAAGACTCTGCTGTCGTTTCGCCCTTCACTGACATGACCTTCGTCCTGACCGGAACGTTGCCCACCTTGACGCGTGATCAAGCACGAGCGCTGATTGAAACCTCGGGGGGCAAGGTGAGCAGTTCAGTATCCAAGAAGACTGACTACGTTGTTGCCGGGAGTGAAGCAGGAAGCAAACTCGCAAACGCTCAAAAGCTCGGAATCACCATCCTTGATGAGGCTGGATTGCTGGCTTTGGTGGGTGAACACAAGGATCCTCCGCTCTAAAGCACACATACCGGACGATAGGATTGCCCGGCTTCGCCGCGTAATGGTCCAAGAACAGATTTCTGTGCTGGATCCAAACGCGGCGACTCAAATCCTAGCTGGATAAAGTTGCGGCTTTGGCCCGCGCCGTGTGCAGCTTTTTGTAGCTGTCGATCAGGCGCTGGTGCCGGTCGAGGCCTTCCAGCTTCATGCTCGTCGGCGTCAAACCGAAGAAGCGCACACTGCCGTCTATCGAGCCCAAGGCGGCATCCATGCGCGCATCACCAAACATGCGGCGGAAGTTGGGTTCAAAATCGGCCAGCTCAAGATCATCGTCCAGCGTCACCTCCAGCACCACATTCAGCGCCTGGTAAAACAAGCCGCGCTCGACCGTGTTTTCGTTGTATTGCAGATAAGCTTCCACCAGCTCTTTCGCCTCTTCAAATTGCTGCAAGGCGAGGCGAATCAGCAGCTTCAGTTCCAGAATCGTGAGCTGCCCCCAGTCCGTATTCTCGTCAAACTCGACGCCGATCAAGGTGATGATGTCGGTGTAATCATCCAGTTCGCTGTCTTCCAGACGCGCCAGCAATGCTTCCAGACTGGCATCATCGAGACGATGCAGGTTCAGGATGTCGGCGCGGAAAGCCAGCGCCTTGTTGGTGTTATCCCAGATCAGATCCTCGACTGGATAAATCTCCGAATAGCCTGGCACCAGAATGCGGCAGGCCTTATGGTTGTCACCTCCGCCAAGCTGGTCATACACCGCCATGTACACTTCCTTACCCATGCCTTCGAGAATGCCGAACAAGGTCGCGGCTTCGTCCGCATTCGAGTTTTCGCCGTGGACGGAGAAGTCCCACTCGACGAAATCGTAATCAGCCTTGGCACTGAAGAAACGCCAGGACACCACGCCGCTGGAATCGATGAAGTGCTCGACGAAGTTGTTGGGCTCCGTCACCGCATTGCTCTCGAAGGTCGGCTTGGGCAGATCGTTCAGGCCTTCAAAACTGCGCCCTTGCAGCAGCTCGGTAAGGCTGCGTTCCAGCGCCACCTCCAGACTCGGGTGGGCGCCGAAGGAGGCGAACACTCCACCGGTGCGTGGGTTCATCAGGGTGACGCACATCACCGGAAACTCGCCGCCCAGTGAGGCATCCTTCACCAGCACCGGGAAGCCCTGTTTTTCCAGCGCTTCAATGCCGGCCACGATGCTCGGGTATTTCGCCAATACCGCTTGCGGCACATCCGGCAGCGCGATTTCACCTTCCAGAATTTCGCGTTTCACCGCCCGCTCGAAAATTTCAGACAGGCATTGCACCTGCGCTTCGGCCAATGTATTGCCAGCGCTCATGCCATTGCTGAGGAACAGGTTGTCGATCAGGTTGGTGGGGAAAAACACCACTTCACCATCCGATTGGCGCACATAGGGCAGACAGCAAATGCCGCGTTCGGTATTGCCGGAGTTGGTGTCGAAAAGGTGCGAGGCGCGCAGCTCCCCGTCAGCGTTGTAGATCGCCAGACTGTAATCATCCAGCATGCCTTTCGGCAGCGCATCCCGACGGCCCGGCTTGAACCAGCGCTCTTCCGGGTAATGCACGAACGCCGCATTGGCGATGTCGTCACCCCAGAACTGATCGTTGTAAAAATGATTACAGCTCGCGCGCTCGATGTATTCGCCCAAGGCGGAAGCCAGGGCGCTTTCCTTGCTCGCGCCCTTGCCATTGGTGAAACACATCGGCGAGTGCGCGTCGCGGATATGCAGTGACCATACATTCGGAACCAGGTTGCGCCAGGAAGCGATTTCGATCTTGATGCCCAGCCCGGCGAGAAAAGCAGACATGTTGGCGATGGTCTGCTCGAGCGGCAGATCCTTGCCTGCAATGTAGGTGCGCGAATCCGTGTCCGGATTCAAGGTGAGCAGCGCTTGCGCATCGGCATCCAGATTCTCGACTTCCTCAATCACAAACTCCGGCCCGGTCTGTACCACCCGTTTTACCGTGCAACGTTCAATGGAACGCAGGATCCCCAGGCGATCTTTGGCGGAAATATCCGTCGGCAACTCGATCTGGATCTTGAAAATCTGCTTGTAGCGGTTTTCCGGAACAACAATGTTGTTATGCGAAAGGCGAATGTTCTCGGTAGGGATATTGCGCGTGTCGCAGTACAGTTTTACGAAGTAAGCTGCGCACAAAGCCGAAGAAGCCAGAAAGTAGTCAAATGGCCCAGGTGCCGACCCATCGCCCTTGTAACGGATGGGCTGATCGGCGATGACCGTAAAGTCATCAAACTTGGCCTCAAGGCGAAGTTTGTCGAGAAAATTGACCTTGATTTCCATGGGGGAATCCTGAAATGACGTTCAAAACAAGGGCCGCCATTATCAGGCCTTCCCATGCGCAAACCGCGTTTTTCGATACTTCGAGGATTGAGAATGTTGGTACCGATGGTTGAGTGTGTTCGCACATTGGGCTATGGCGGTACGAACGAAACAGCACGCGCGAGTGTGGTGAAAGGAGTGCAGCGATGAACTCGCCTTTGACTTTCAATCGTGTAATCCGCAACTTTACATAATAAAAATTATGGTGGGTCACCTGCGCCGCAAAAAGCCCCCTGGGGCGCTTGTTTGAAGGCCTCCATTGAAGGCTCCGAGTGAAGCGAGGACGGCCAGCGCGAAAGCGCAAGCTGAGCGCTTAAGGCTGGCCAAGGCTTTTCCCCACGCGGTACGCGTGGCCTCATCCGTGGCCCGTTCAATCTCCAGCTCACCAATGACGGCCAATGGGTTTAGCCCCGCGACTTCCGCAAGTCGCCTTGCTTCGTCGTTGCTGATTGGTCTTCGATCATTTCGCAGGTCTGTCAGTCGAGACCGGGATATTCCAGTAGCTCTGAACAGCTCTGCTTGAACGGGCGGCTGCACTTTCATTTGAGCTATCTCAATCAATTCAGATTGCTTCATCGCAAAACCTTCCTTGCATTTGTTCGCATGTGCGAATAACCTTCGCTTGTTCGCATGCGCGAACATTTGTTAACTTGGACTCAAAACATGTTCGATTGGTTTGACGAACTCTCAGAACGCATTTCCGACTGGTGGAACGGCTCCTGGGGCGATGATGACGGCGAAAACGCCCGGGTTTGTGGGCTCATGTCAGCGATCTATTCGGCTTTGAATCAGATTCTGACGACTACGAGGACTAGCAACGTGTTCGCCCTGGTGCTCTGCCTGCTGCTGAACCAGAATTTTTGCGATTTCCCGCTTGATTTCGTCAATGCTTGGAATAGCACGGACGTTCCAGCGAATCAACGGCAGTCCCGCGGCTTCCAGGATGCGCGTTTTGTCAGCGTCCGCATTTTGCCGACTTTGAGCCCGATGGGATCCGTCGTCCAGCTCGATACCGACCAGCGGCGAACCATCCTTCCGGCAGATGACAAAGTCCAGGCTTTTACGGCTGATCTTGTTGTGCCAGCTCATGTATCCCGAAGTCCGTTTGGGCACTTCAACTACTCGGCTCAAGCCGACTTGGCCCAGTACTATCAGGTTCGGCAAGGCTTCATCCAGCCGCCAATACAGGATCTGCTCCGGTTCCGACAAAACCAGTCTGCAAGCTCGATACGGCCAGTTCCCTTGGCCCTTTTTCTTCGCGAGCACCGATGCAAACAAGAAAAAAATCAGCAGCAAAAAAACCAATCCGAATATTTGACTCATGTCAGCTTTTTCCCCGGCCCACGGCCACTATCCGCCAAAGCGGCAAATCTTTGCCAAATGGCACATCTCTGAAAGGCAATTGCCATGTCCATCACGATTGAAATCAAGAACACCAGCATCACACCGCGCAACATTACGGCCAAGCAAGGTCCGCGTGCCGGCCAGACGTTTCAACTACTCGAACAAGAGGCGTATGCCCATACCTTTGATGCCAATGGCGTAAAGCACCCCTACCCTACGCGCATTATTTTGACTTTGGAACAAGGTCAGCAGCCCTACTCTGCAGGTTTCTATACTCTTGCACCAAATTCTTTCTATACCGACCGTTTTCAAAAGCTTGTTCTTGGCAAGCCCCAGTTGCTGCCTATGCAGCAGCCACATGCTAAGTCTGTTCAGGCTGCTGCCTGATCATGTACCACCCCTTCTTAGCCTCTACCGATGATCCTTATATTCGGTTGGTTCGTGCTTATCTGTGGCAGATCCTCGATGCTGACTTTCGCCATGCAGGTTATTGGCGCAATCAGGTTCTTGAGGCTGAGAAGGACTTCCTTGATTCCGTCAATTCAAAGTCTCAGACGCGTCCTGTGCAACTGGAGACACTTCAGCAGCTCAGAAAGAATGCTTTGGTGTCTGCCTTTGAGGTCTCGGCCATGCGTAAGCGCCAAGCTGTGCCGGTGCCTTCATACGTCTCTTTTTCTCGGTCTCGTCAATTCTACGGCAAGACCTATTCAAAGCGGTCTTGTCCTCAGCGCTGGGGGGTTGTGCTTAATGCTGATTGACTGGCTCACCCTTCGAATCAGTTTTAAGCGACTGCCTCAAGCTGTTCGTGAACATTTGGAAGGTTGCTTTGGCCTGATCATGTGTTGTGATCCGGATGGTGCGGTCAAATGGGAAAAAACCACTCTTGACCTGGACAAGCTTAGCAGTGATTCGGTTGGCATTTTCTGGCAAGTTCAGCTCAATCCTTTTGATTGCTACGGTGACGGCAGAATGCTTGTTATAGACGGCTCTCCGGCTGCAATTGAGCATCGTAATAACGTTTTTGGTTCAGACAACATTCGACACTGCGCACGCGTTTTGGTGAATGCAGCTAGTGCCGCGTTAAAGCATCAACTGGCCGATCCTCTATGGTGGGATTGTCGCCGTATCGATGTGACACAGAATTACTTGATGGAATCATCCAGTCAGGTCAAAGAGGCGTTGCGCTGCTTACGTGGAACCGATGCGCCCAGGGCGCGTAGCTATATTGCAGGCGGTGATACGGTAGGTTGGAACAAGGGTTCTGACCGTCTTTCAGGCAAGGCCTACGACAAAGGCACACAACTTGCAAAGCTGTGTAAAAAAGGTAAAGCAGAGGCTACTTTTGAAGAGTTGGAGATAGCTGCACGGTTGTTGCGGTTGGAATTGAAGATCGGGGCGCGCTGGTTCCGGGAAACATTCGCTTTGATGGTCAATGCAGAGGGCTATGGCCGTGCATGGCATCAAATTACAAGTGAAGAGCTTACAGATATGCATACGCAATACTTCGAACGTTTCATAGGAAAGGCAGAGGTGACCGAAATGGGCACTCATTCCGTTTTGCGGCAGCTTCAAGAGAAGGCTGTCAATAGCAAAGGTCAGCCGATCAGTGAGGGTCAGGCGTTGTCTGCGTACAGTACTTGGTGTCGTATCAAGGCCATGGGTTACGACAATACAAAGGCATCAATGCCGGCCTCTACCTGGGGGCTTCACACCAAGTACCTTCGTCAGGCCGGTTTGAGTGATGCCGATATTTGTACGGCGCAGATTATCCCTTTCCGTCGTCACTTTGTGATGGGTACGCCGGTTTGCTCATGGTCTGATGCACGATTGGTGGCCGCGTGATGAATGACTCAAAGATCGATATTTTTCGGCGGTTCGCGGGCCGTTTGTGCATTCCTCTGGCCTGTGCGTTTTTTGGTTATGCGGTAGGAATGTACGTTACAACCAAGCAATTTTCGTCACTCTTGAATAGTGGTGACTACTTCATTTGTTCTTCTGGCGAAGGTTCTACTCAGTAATTTAACCAAGGGGTAAGGCTATGTTTAAATTTGAGGTTGATTTGTGGGGGCTTGAATTGGTGCTGATGGATAAAGCAGCAATGGATTACGAAAAAGAAGTTGGCCGTTCCATGTTTTACGTAACACCTTTGCAGCGGTTTTTCTGTCATGTTTTTGCGTTTCTGAACAATCCTATTCAATATATTTATTACAAGGATTTTGTTTGTTTCTATGAAAATGGGGTTCGGCGAACTTTAATTTTCCCCCCCATAAGGCCCTTTTGATGGGCGCACCGCGCCACGAAAGGAGTTTGTATGAAAAATGTAATATTTGGTGTTGAGTTTGAACTTCGTTCCCCTATTGCTATTCGTTTGCAAAAAAACGCTTATCGGGTTCTCATGAAAGTTGATGGTGTTGAACGTGTTGAACATTTTGGCATGATGACGGAATTTCAAGCGATCCGAAAAATGGTATCCCTTGGTAGATCCCTCTTGTCTTGGCATGATCTTGACATGACTTCAACTCTTGAACGTCTTAACGAACTTAACGAGTGGGAATTTGTTGATGACGGCTATGTGGTACCTAGCTATAAAGTTGTGTTCGTCACTAATCGTCAAATCGTTGGTAAATAACTTTTAAAAATTGGCGTCTGTGCGCCCGTCAAAGGAGCTTTAAATTGATTCAGTGCAACGTTCTGTACGTCAAACGCATGCCATTCCACACAAGTCCACTGGCATAGTCTCCAGCTGAGCCAA
>JAGTRY010000005.1 GCA_018262235.1 Pseudomonadota bacterium | reverse complement strand
CAACAGGCGCGTGGGGTTGGCGTGGGATTCGTATTCGGCGCGCAGGGCGCGCTGACCGTCTTGCAGGCGATGACGCAAGGCGTCAAAAGCCAGGTCTTTGGTATCGGCGGTTTTGGTCACGGCTTACGCGATGGGCGGATAGGTCGGAACGATGATGGGTTTGTCGGCAAACCAATCGGGAACAGGGGGCGCTGCAGCCGAAAAGGTGAGGATTTCAGCGCCTTCGGCGGTGACAAGGATGGTGTGTTCCCACTGTGCGGAAAGCGAACGGTCCTTGGTGACGATGGTCCATCCATCTGGCAGCTCCGAGATGGCAGCCTTGCCGGCGTTGATCATCGGTTCGATGGTGAAGATCATGCCTTCCTGGATTTCGATCCCCGTGCCGGGGCGACCATAGTGGACTACTTGCGGATCTTCATGGAATTTGCGACCGATGCCATGGCCGCAGAATTCACGGACCACCGAGAACCCTGCGCCTTCCGCATGCTGCTGGATGGCATGGCCGATATCGCCGAGTTTTGCACCTGGCCGGACCTGCGCGATCCCCAGCCACAGGCATTCCAGCGTGATCTGACACAGGCGCCGTGCCTGGATGCTGGCGTCGCCTGCAATGAACATCCGGCTGCTGTCGCCGTGGAATCCATCCTTGATCACCGTGATGTCAAGGTTGACGATGTCTCCTTTTTTCAGGGCTTTCGGGCCAGGGATGCCGTGGCATACCTGATGGTTGATGGAGGTGCAGATCGATTTCGGGTAGGGCTGGTAACCCGGTGGGGCATAGTTCAATGGAGCGGGAATGCAGCCTTGCACCTTGACTTGATAGTCGTGACACAGACGATCCAGTTCTTCGGTCGTGACGCCGGGTTGGACGAAAGGCGTGATGTAGTCCAGAACCTCCGAGGCGAGGCGGCCTGCAATGCGCATCTTTTCGATCTCTTCAGCGCTTTTGATGATGATGCCCATGCTTGTTGTGCGCAATGTGCGATTCGTAGGGGAGGGTGCAAGGCTATCGCAGATGGGCTGGGCGGGCAAACTCGAAAGAAGTTCGCGTCCGTGCCAAGGCGTGTGGCATAAGCGCTCGCGGGTGTGGCTTGAGGCGATAGCCCGCTCACTGCTATAATCACTGGCTAAGTCCATGTCTGGACTTGGCTGGGTGCTCGGTTGCACCCGGAAATCCACACGTTCGTCGGGAACGGGTCTGCTTCATTCGTGAGGCAGCGAGCTTGCAGGATTCTGGTCCTGCAGCACGACGGGCGGAGGCTAACCCTGAAATTTGGAGTATTCAATGGCTGTAACCATGCGTCAAATGCTGGAAGCCGGTGTCCACTTCGGTCACCAAACCCGCTTCTGGAACCCCAAGATGGCTCAGTACATCTTTGGTCATCGCAACAAGATTCATATCGTCAATCTCGAAAAGACCCTGGCCAAGTACAACGAAGCCATGGCTTTCGTGAAGAAGCTGTCTGCCAACAAGGGCAATATTCTGTTCGTCGGCACCAAGCGTCAGGCTCGCGAAATCGTTGCCGAAGAAGCGCTGCGTGCTGGTATGCCTTATGTTGACGAGCGTTGGCTCGGCGGCATGCTGACCAACTTCAAGACCGTCAAGGGCTCGATCAAGCGTCTGAAGGATATGGAACAGATCTTTGAAGATGGTTCCGTCGAGCGTCTCTCCAAGAAAGAAGCACTGCTGGCCAAGCGTGATCTGGAAAAGCTGACCAAGAGCTTGGGCGGTATCAAGAACATGAACGGTTTGCCGGACGCGATTTTTGTGATTGACGTCGGCTACCACAAGATTGCCATTACCGAAGCCAAGAAGCTCGGTATTCCGGTGATTGGCGTGGTCGATACCAATCACACGCCGGATGGCGTTGATTATGTGATTCCTGGTAACGATGACTCGAGTCGTGCCATTCGCCTGTATGCCCAAGGTGTGGCGGATGCGGTTCTGGAAGGCAAGAACAACGCGGTGCAAGACGTGGTTGCCGCTGCTTCCGACGAGTTCGTGGAAGTGCAAGAAGGCGCCGAACAAGCGTAACAACGGCATTGCATGCTCGCCATCGCGGTCACCGGTTGTGATCAGGTGGCGAGTCTGTTGTTTTTCAAACATGATTTTCTGAATTCAGGAGTAAGCATGGCGGCTATTACCGCAAGCATGGTTGCTGAACTGCGCGGCAAGACTGACGCGCCCATGATGGAATGCAAGAAGGCCTTGACCGAAGCTGATGGTGACATGGGCAAGGCTGAAGAAATCCTGCGTGTGAAGCTGGGTAACAAGGCCAGCAAGGCCGCCTCGCGTGTGACCGCAGAAGGTATCGTCGGTTCTTACATCGCGGCCGATGGAAAGCTTGCCGCGTTGGTGGAAGTGAACTGTGAAACCGACTTTGTTGCCAAGAACGACGATTTCCTGGCTTTTACCAAGAAGGTTGCCGAACTGATCGTGACCCAGAATCCCGCCGATGTGGCTGCCTTGTCGGCACTGGCGCTGGATGGTTCGACGGTGGAAGCCGTGCGTGCCGCACTGGTTGGTAAGATTGGTGAAAATCTGAGCATCCGTCGCTTTGAACGTATCGAAGCCAAGGGCAAGGTGGCTTCCTATATTCACGGTGGCGCTAAGATTGGTGTGCTGGTGGATCTGGTCGGCGGTGAAGAGACATTGGCCAAAGATATCGCGATGCATATCGCTGCTTCCAAGCCGAAATCACTGGATGCAAGTGGTGTTGCGCCGGAGTTGATTGAAACCGAGCGTCGCGTTGCGATTGAAAAGGCCAAGGAAGCCGGCAAGCCGGAAGCCATGATCGAAAAGATCGCGGAAGGTTCCGTGCAGAAGTTCCTCAAGGACGTGACCCTGCTGGGTCAAGTGTTCGTGAAGGCTGAAGATGGCAAGCAAACCATTGAGCAACTGCTCAAGGCCAAGTCCGCTTCTGTCGCTGGTTTCTCCCTGTATATCGTGGGTGAAGGCATCGAGAAGAAAGTGACCGACTTTGCTGCTGAAGTGGCGGCGCAAGCTGCGGCTGCACAAGCGCGTTAATCGGAGAACGGAAAATATGCCCACTGCCTATAAGCGAATTCTTCTCAAGCTGTCCGGTGAAGCCCTGATGGGTGATGATCCCTATGGCATCAACCAGGGGGTGGTTTCCCGTATCGTGGCTGAAGTTGCGGAGATTTCGCGTCTCGGTGTTGAAGTCGGCATCGTGATTGGCGGGGGCAATATTTTTCGTGGCATGGCTGGCGCGGCTTCCGGTATGGACCGTGCTACCGCCGATTACATGGGCATGATGGCGACCATCATGAATGCCATGGCGCTGGGTGATGCAATGCGGGTGGCCGGCGTGGCTGCCCGTGTGCAGTCTGCCTTGAATGTCGAACAGGTGGTCGAACCTTACATCCGCAACAAGGCGATCCGCTATCTTGAAGAAGGCAAGATCGTGATTTTTGCGGCGGGAACCGGCAATCCATTCTTTACCACGGATACGGCTGCGGCATTGCGTGGTACGGAAATGGAAGCCGAAATCGTGCTCAAGGCGACCAAGGTTGATGGTATCTACAGCGCGGATCCGAAAAAGGATCCGGCGGCGACCCGCTTCTCGAAGATTTCCTTCGATGACGCGATTTCGCGCAATCTGCAGGTCATGGACGCGACAGCGTTTGCCTTGTGCCGTGACCAGAAGTTGCCGATCAAGGTTTTCAGCATTTTCAAGCCTGGCGCACTGCTGCGTGTAGTCAAGGGCGAAGATGAAGGCACATTGGTGCATATTTGAGGGGCCAACGATGATTCCCGAACTGAAAAAAACCACCGAACAGAAGATGCAGAAGTCGCTTGAGGCACTCAAGAACGACCTCGGCAAAGTACGCACAGGACGTGCGCATACTGGTTTGCTGGACCATGTGATGGTCGACTATTACGGCACGCCTACTGCCGTCAATCAGGTGGCCAACGTGACTTTGCTGGATGCGCGGACCATTGGTGTACAACCGTGGGAGAAGAACATGGTCGCGAAGGTTGAAAAAGCCATTCGCGATGCGGATCTGGGTTTGAACCCAGCCACCATGGGGGACGTGGTGCGGGTTCCGATGCCCATGCTGACCGAGGAACGTCGCAAGGATCTGATCAAGGTTGTGCGCAGCGAAGCCGAAAATGCCCGTGTGGCGATTCGCAATCTGCGCCGCGACGCCAACAATACGCTCAAGGAAGCATTGAAGGCGAAGGAAATTCCTGAGGATGACGAACGTCGTGCTCAGGATGATGTGCAAAAACTGACGGATAAATTCATCGCCGAAGCTGACAAGCTACTCGCTCAGAAAGAGCAAGAGCTGATGCAGGTTTGATCCGCGTACTGGCCACTGATCAGTTCGCTATCGCATGCTATCCAGGCTGATTAGCTCAACACGCGGCATTCCCGACAGGAATGACGTTCCGCAGCATATTGCCGTCGTCATGGATGGCAACGGGCGGTGGGCGCGCAAGCGCTTTCTGCCGCGTGTTGCAGGCCACAAGCGTGGCCTCGACACGGTGCGCAATGTGGTCAAGCTGTGCATTGATCGGGGCGTGGGGCATCTGACCCTATTTGCGTTCAGTTCTGAAAATTGGCGCCGTCCGGATGATGAGGTTTCCTTCCTCATGCAACTCTTCATGCAAGCCTTGCGCGAAGAGGTCAAAAAGCTGCATAAAAACAATATCCGCTTGCGCGTGATTGGTGATTTGTCACGCTTTGATGCGACGCTGGTCGAGACCATTGCCCAGGCGGAAGCCCAGACGGCAAACAATACGGCGCTTACCCTGTCGATTGCCGCCAACTATGGTGGCCGCTGGGATATTCTCAATGCAATGAATCGTCTTCTTGCGGCTGAGCCCGATAAGCGCGCGGGATTTAGTGAAGAGGATCTTGCTCCCCACCTGTGTCTGGCGGATGCTCCAGAGCCTGATCTGTTTATCCGTACTGGTGGCGAGCAGCGCGTCAGCAATTTTCTGCTCTGGCAACTGGCGTACACCGAGTTCTACTTTACGGATTGTCTGTGGCCAGATTTTGATGAGGCAGCATTCGATCTGGCTATCGACTCCTACCGCAAACGCGAACGTCGTTTCGGACGAACCAGCGAACAATTGACGGGCGTTCCGCCCGAAGGCAAACAGGACTGAAAATGCTCAAAAAGCGTGTGTTGACCGCAGTACTGCTGGGCGTCGGCATCCTGCTGGCGGTATTCTTGTTGCCTGACTGGGCTTGGGGCTTGGTCATTTCCCTGATCGTCCTGTTGGCTTTGCACGAATGGTGTGCTCTGGTGCAGATTGGCAAGATTGGCCAAGGCATACTGAGTGTATTGTGCGCTGCGGCAGTCATGTATTTTGCCTTGGTTCCTCCCAGCGTGGCCAACGATGCGCCATTTCTGATCGGTGCTGGCTATGCTTTGAGCATTACCTTCTGGTTGATGTCGGCACCGACTTTTCTCTACTTTCGTATGGAACCGGCCGGCTGGTACTGGCGCTATGGCGTAGGGGTCATGCTGATGGTGCCTACCGGGATTGCCATGCTGGAACTGCGTCGAGCTGATCCCTGGCTGATGGTTGCCGCCTTGCTGCTGGTGAGTGCTGCGGATATTTCTGCATTTTTTGTTGGGCGCGCATTTGGCAAACACAAGCTCGCCCCTGAAATCAGCCCCGGCAAAACCTGGGAAGGAGCGGTTGGTGCCGTGATCGGCGTACTGGCGTTCTGTCTTGGGGTGTGGGCACTGGTCCCTGCGGTTCAACGGCAATTGAGCTTGAGTTGGGTGATCGTGCTGGCACTCGTATATGTGCTGGTGTGTATCCTGGGCGATTTGTTCGAATCACTGGTCAAACGTGAAGCTGGCGTGAAAGATAGCGGTACGCTTTTACCGGGGCATGGCGGGGTTCTGGATCGCGTGGACGCGATGCTCGCATTTTTCCCCTTTGCAGGTGCTACGCTGCTGGTCTTGCAGTTGCTGGCATGAGTCTGGAGTGTGCATGAGCAGGCAGGTATTGACGATTCTCGGGGCGACCGGTTCGATCGGGCAGAGTACGCTGGATGTGGTCGCACGCCATCCTGATCGTTATGAAGTGTTTGCCCTGTCGGCCTATCGACAGGTCAGCAAGCTTGCAGAGCTGTGCCGCCGCTTTCATCCACAATGTGCTGTCGTTGCTGGTGCTACAGAAGCAGCTGCGCTGCGTGAATTATTGGCAGACTTGCCCGCTATTGAGGTGATGCACGGCCCGCTGGCCTTGGAGCAGATCGCTTCTGCACCCGAAGTGACAACCGTAATGGCTGCGATTGTTGGTGCGGCCGGTCTGGGTGCTTCATTGGCGGCTGCACGCACGGGCAAGCGGGTATTGCTGGCCAACAAGGAAGCACTGGTGATGGCTGGCGAGCTGTTCATGACGGCACTGCGTCAGTCAGGCGGCGTGCTTTTGCCTATCGACAGCGAACACAATGCGGTGTTTCAGTCTTTGCCGGCTGGTTTCGACTATGGTTTGCAGAAGTGCGGTGTGACGAAAATCATCCTGACCGCCTCTGGCGGACCATTCCGCCAAGCTTCGCGGGATAGCCTGGCGCAGGTAACGCCGGAGCAGGCCTGTGCGCATCCGAACTGGGTCATGGGGCGCAAGATTTCGGTGGATTGCGCCACGTTGATGAACAAGGGGCTTGAAGTCATTGAGGCCAGCCGTATCTTTGGTGTCGGGGCGGATCGCATTGATGTGCTGATTCATCCGGAAAGCATGATCCACTCCATGGTTCAGTATGAGGATGGTTCGGTCCTGGCCGAATTGGGTAATCCGGACATGCGTACCCCGATTGCACAGGCGCTTGCCTATCCGGAGCGAATCGGCTCTGGTGTTGCTCCACTGGACCTTGTCAGGGTGGGATGCTTGACATTCGAGGCGCCTGATTTCGTACGTTTCCCCTGCCTTCAACTGGCTTACGACGCATTACGATCAGGCGGTAGTGCACCTGCCACGTTGAACGCGGCCAATGAGGAGGCTGTTGCGGCCTTCCTGGACGGCCGTGTGCGGTTTGACAGGATTGCCGGGCTGGTGGCAGATGTTCTGGCAGCCCTTCCGACTTCTCCGCTGGGATCGCTTGATGAGGTCCTTGCGGCTGACCGCGCTGCGCGGGCTTTGACCCAGCGTTTGCTGGCGTCTACACAGATGTCTTTGGCATGAGTAGCTCGCTTCATTACCTGTTCTTCTTCTTGCTGGCGATCGGTATCCTGATCGTCGTGCACGAGTGGGGGCATTACGCGGCAGCCCGGTTGTGCGGCGTGAAAGTGCTGCGGTTTTCTTTGGGTTTTGGCCCGCAGTTGTTCGTACGGGCATATGGGCCTGATCGCACTGAATGGGCTTTGGCTGCCGTACCGCTAGGTGGCTATGTCAAGATGCTTGATGAACGCGAGGCTCCGGTCGCAGAGCTTGAGCGGCATCGTGCTTTCAATACCCAGCCTCTTTCCAGGCGGGCCTTCATTGTTGCGGCAGGGCCGCTTGCCAATCTGTTGCTGGCCATATTGATCTATTGGGGCATGGCGTGCGTTGGTACGCGTGATTTGCCGGCTACGTTAGGCAAGGTGGTTACGGGGTCACTGGCTGCACAGGCAGGTCTTGTTGAAGGTGATCAGGTCACGCGAGTGGCAGGTATTGATGTGCATGGCCTGAGTGACTTCAAGTGGCAGATCATCAATCACGCATTTGATACCCTGCCGGTGGCGATGGATGTGCTGCGCGGGAATGCAGAAGTGACAGATCTATCCTTGGCCATGACGGGCGTCATCATTGATGAAAAGGCTCCGGATCCCCTGCTGCAACTCGGCATCAATTTACCCCCGGCCCGTATAGCGCCGGTCATGGGACGCCCGCTACCAGAAAGTCCGGCTGCCGCAGCGGGATTTCGTGATGGCGATATCATCCGGAAAGTCGGCACAGAGCCCATCTCTTACTGGAACGAGTTTGTGGCTATCGTGGCTTCCTCGCCTGGACGCGCGCTGCAAGTGCAAATCGAACGTGAAGGACGCCTGCTGACGCTTGTGGTGACACCCGAAGTTTTGCCTGGCCCGGTTGTGCGTGGCCGGATTGGTGCCCCGGTGCGTCCGGATGAAGATTTTGTGGCAAGAAATACGATAGAAGTCCGCTATGGGCTGGTCGAGGGTGGTGTGCATGCGGTGCGCCAGACCGTCAGTACGGCCAGGTTCTATCTGCAGGCACTCTGGCAAATCGTCAAAGGACGGATATCCTGGCGCAACGTCAGTGGTCCGATTTCCATTGCTGATGCAGCAGGCCAAAGTGCCAAGGCCGGGGTGCAGGTTTATCTGGGTCTGATTGCCGCGCTGAGTGTGAGTCTTGGCGTACTCAATCTCCTGCCTATCCCGATTCTGGATGGGGGGCACATACTGTATTATGTGCTTGAGCGCATCCGGGGGCGGCCTTTGTCCGAGCGTGTTGAGGAATTGTCGCAACGTGCAGGTCTGGCGATTCTTGTTCTGCTGATGTCCCTGGCCTTTTTCAACGATCTCAATCGGGTTTTCTTCGGCTGATGTCCAAGACTTTCACTGCTATTCAGATTGGTGTGCTGGCGCTTTTGTCTCCGCTGGCATTTGCCTATTCTCCTTTCGTTGTCAAGGATATTCGCGTTGAAGGAATTCAACGGACTGAAGCCGGCACCGTTTTTAACTATCTGCCAATCCGTATCGGTGATACGGTAAATGAAGATCTGGTAGCCAAGGCCGTCAAGGCACTGTATGCCACCGGGTTTTACCGGGATGTCCGCATTGACGTAGACAAGGAGGTACTGGTTGTCATCGTTGATGAACGTCCTGCCATTGCACAGGTCGATTTCTCCGGTAACAAGGCTTTCGACTCCAAGGACCTTTTGAAAGGTCTGAAGGAAATCGGGATTGTCGAATCACGTACTTTTGACCGATCACAGCTGGACAAGGCCGAGCAGGAAATTAAGCGTCTGTACCTGACTCGCAGCTACTACGGTGTATCGGTAAAGACGACCGTTTCACCGCTTGAGCGTAATCGGGTAGCAATCAATTTCGAGATCATTGAAGGCGAAGTTGCAACGATCAAGAGCATTCGCATCATCGGGGCGAAGGCGTTCAAGGAAAAGCGCTTGGTTGATTTGATGGTCCTTGAGGAAGCGGGAGGGCTTTTCCCCTGGTTCCGACATGACAAGTATTCCAAGCAAGAGCTGCAAGCAGATGTCGAAGAACTGAAGTCATGGTATTTGGATCGCGGCTACCTGAATTTTTCGGTTGAATCCACGCAAGTGTCGATTACGCCGGACAAGAAAGATGTCTACATTTCCATTGCGATAAATGAAGGTGAGCTATACAGGATTTCATCTGTAAAGCTCGCTGGAGAACTTCTGTTGCCGGAAGCCGAGTTGCGCAAGCTGACGACATTGAAATCCGGGGAAATCTACTCTCGGGCTCGCGTCAACGATGTGACGCGTGCTGTAGCTGACCGGCTGGGAAATGAAGGCTACGCATTTGCCAACGTGAATGCCGTTCCTGAAATCAATGAGAACACGCGTGAGGTTGGATTGACCCTGTTTGTGGATCCGGGGCGTCGTGCTTACGTCAATCGCATCAATGTTGTGGGTAACAGTCGGACACGCGACGAGGTCATCCGGCGTGAAATGCTGCAGATGGAGAGCGCTTGGTTTGATCGGGAGAAAGTCGACAAATCAAAGGTACGGGTTAATCGAAGTGGGTTTTTCGAGGATGTTTCAATCGATACGGTGCCTGTAACCGGAGCGGCGGATCAGGTCGATCTGAATGTTAATGTCAAAGAGCGGGCGACGGGCTCGTTGTCTTTGGGGTTGGGTTATTCCGCTACGGATAAACTGGCGGTGATCGCGTCCATTTCGCAAAACAACTTGTTTGGTTCCGGTAATGCGTTGTCTTTTTCCGTCAATACAGGCAAGGTCAATCGGGCACTCGTCCTGTCTTATGAAAATCCTTACTGGACAGAAGATGGGGTGAGTCGTGGGTTTGATCTTTATAGCCGTCGCGTAGATACCACCTCATTGACGACAATGGCTGGCTATAAAACTGATTCAATTGGTACTGGAGTTCGTTTCGGGGTGCCGATCGCGCTGGATGACCGGATTTTCTTCGGGCTTTCAGCAGATCTGACCAAGATTAGAACCGAGGATTACAGTCCGCCTCAGTACAAGGATTTTGTAACGCGCTTTGGCAATCAGTCGACAACTTTGTTGACAACGATCGGTTGGCAAAGTGATAAGCGCGACAGTGCTATTTATCCAACAACCGGGACCTATCAGCGTTTCAATACCGAACTGGCCATTCCTCCCGGGGAAATGGAGTACTGGCGGATGGGGTATCAGTGGAAACAGTTTTTCCCACTGAGCAGCAACTATACTTTAGCGCTGAATTCTGATTTTGGTTTGGCACAAGGCTATGGCGGCAAGCCTGTTCCGTTCTTCAAGAATTACTATGCTGGCGGTATTGGTACGGTACGCGGCTACAAGGATAATTCAATCGGACCTAAGACTGATTATCTTGACGCAGAGGGTAATACGCTCACCACGAATCTTGGTGGAACGCGTCGTGTGACGGCAGGCGCCGAAATATTTTTCCCGGTGCCTGGCATGAAAGAAAAAGATCGCAGCATGCGTCTGAGTACATTCTTTGATGCGGGGACCCTCTGGGATAACGATACGACGAAGTTCTCCGTCTCGGATATCCGCTATAGCGTAGGTTTTGGCCTGAGCTGGCAATCTCCGATTGGCCCGCTGAAATTCAGTTTTGGGTTCCCACTGGTGAAGAAGGATGGGGATGAAGCCCAGCGCTTCCAGTTCCTGATCGGTACGACTATGTAGGAGAGGTTTGGCATGCGTGGGTTAGCAGGATTGATATTGGTGTTGCTCATGTCTGCCCCTGTAGCTGCGTGGGCGGATATGCGCATTGGGTTTGTCAATGCGGAACGGGTCATGCGGGAATCTGCGCCTGCAGCGCGTGCGCTGAAAAAACTCGAAAAGGAGTTCGAGCGGCGTGAGCAGGAATTGCAGAAAATGGGCAAAACGCTCCAAAGCATGCAGTCCTCGATGGAGAAGACTGCTTCAACCTTGCCTGAATCCGAGCGCAAGGCCAAAGAGCGCGAATTCTCCGAGATGAGCCGAGATTTTCAGCGCAAGGAGCGAACTTTGCGGGAAGACTATGCGCAGCGTCAGCATGAAGAACTTGCCGGCATTCAGGATCAGGCCAATCGTGTTATTCAGCAAATTGCTGAGAAAGAAAAATACGACCTGATCCTTCAGGAAGCCGTATACGCCAATCCGAGCATTGACATTACAGACAAGGTCATCAAGGCCTTGATTGACATGAAGTGAGCCGAGTGTGGGTTTGAATATTCGTGAGATTGTCGATCAACTCGGTGGCGAGCTGATCAGCGATGGTGATGTGCATGTTGAGCAGATCGCTCCGCTGGAACGGGCCGGAGCGCACGAGATCGGGTTTGTTGCCCATGCGAAGTATCGCAAGGCGCTTGAAACGACCAAAGCCGGGGCGGTCATTGTTCCACCGGCCTTGGCCGATGCAACGACCTTGCCGCGCATCGTGATTCGTGACCCCTATCTGTATTTTGCCCGTGTGGCGCAGCTCTTGAATCCGGCCATATCACCGTATCGTGGCGTGCACCCGAGTGCTGTAGTGCTGTCTCCCTTGCCTGCTTCCGTGAATGTTGCGCCTTTGGCATTTGTCGGTGAGGACTGTGTTGTCGGGGAAAACGTGACGATTGG
Source organism: Pseudomonadota bacterium (assembly GCA_018262235.1). Taxonomy (GTDB): domain Bacteria; phylum Pseudomonadota; class Gammaproteobacteria; order Burkholderiales; family Rhodocyclaceae; genus Uliginosibacterium. The sequence goes on along the minus strand of JAGTRY010000005.1, from coordinate 63,660 downwards.
TCCTGGTAGTGTGATCGAGCGCGGCAGCAGGATTGGTGCCGATACGATTCTGCATGCGAAAGTTGTTGTTTACGCGGAATCTGTCGTGGGTGCCCGTTGCATTCTGCACACGGGTTGTGTGGTCGGCAGTGATGGTTTTGGTTTCGCTCCCAAAGGGAATGGCAGTTGGGAGAAAATTCCACAGATTGGTCGTGCAGTGATTGGCGATGATGTTGAAATAGGAGCCAATACGACCATAGATCGTGGCGCACTGGATGACACCGTCATCGAGAACGGCGTAAAACTCGATAACCTGATCCAGATTGCGCATAACTGCCAGGTCGGTGAAAACTCGGCAATGGCCGCGTTTGTGGGGATGGCAGGAAGCTCCAAGCTTGGCAAGCGTGTACGCGTGGGCGGGCAGGCCGGCATCATGGGGCATATTGATGTGTGTGATGACGTGGTGATTTCGGCACGTTCGTTCATCAGCAAATCGGTGAGTGAAAAGGGTATGTATACCTCTGCGATTGCCTCGCAGCCTCACCATGAATGGTTGCGCAATGCCGTGCACCTGAAACATCTTGACGAGATGGCTGACAGGATTCGCGCGCTTGAGAAAAAATTGAAAGAACTGGAGAGTAAAGCGTGAGTGGGATGGATATCAAAGAGGTCATGAACTATTTGCCGCACCGGTACCCGTTTTTACTGGTAGACCGCGTGCTGGAAATCTCCCTTGGCGAACGGATTGTGGCAATGAAGAACGTCACGATCAATGAGCCTTTTTTTGTGGGCCACTTTCCGCATTCTCCCGTAATGCCTGGTGTTTTGATCATTGAAGCAATGGCGCAGGCTGCTGCAATCCTTTCGTTCAAGACACGTGGTGCTGTGCCAGACGAAAATTCCATCCTGTATTTTGCAAGTATCGACAATGCCCGTTTCAAGCGCCCCGTGTTGCCGGGCGATACGCTGGTCTTTGACATGAAGCTCGTGCGCGAAATGCGCGGGGTCTGGAAGTACTCTGGTGTCGCTCGTGTGGGCGACGAAATCGCGGCGCAGGCCGATCTGATGTGTGCCATCAAGCAAATCGCATGATTCATCCTACCGCTATCGTGCATCCCGGCGCGAAGATCGCTGACGGGGTAGAAATCGGACCATTCACCCTCATCGGTGAGCATGTCGAGATTGGTGAAGGTTCCGTAGTCGCGTCGCATTGCGTGATCAAGGGACGTACCCGCATTGGCCGTGAGAACCGGATTTTCCAGTTTGTCTCTCTGGGAGAAATTCCGCAGGACAAAAAATATGCGGGCGAACCCACCGCATTGGAAATCGGTGATCGCAACACCATTCGCGAATACTGCAATTTCAATATCGGTACCGCTCAGGATGCTGGCGTGACCCGCATCGGTAATGACAACTGGTTCATGGCAAGCGTGCACGTCGGTCACGATTGTCAGGTCGGAAGCAATACGATCATGGCCAATAACGTCACGCTTGGCGGCCATGTGTACGTCGGGGACTTTGCCATTCTTGGCGGCATGGCTGCGGTGCACCAGTTCGCCATTGTGGGAGCGCATTGCATGGCGGGTGGTGGCTCGATCGTTACGCAAGACATTCCGCCATTTGTCATGTGCTCCGGGAATCCTGCGGTACCTCACGGAATCAACAGCGAGGGCTTGCGCAGACGCGGTTTCTCCGCGGAGGCCATCACGCAGATCAAGCGCGCTTACAAGGCGATCTATCGACAAGGTCTGTCGCTGGACGAGGCCCGTGCCGGTATCGTCGAGGCTGCTGCCAGTACACCCGAACTAAAGGTTCTGGTCGACTTTTTCGCGGCATCCAAGCGCGGCATCATTCGCTGAAGGCAGACCCGGCATGCGCATAGCCATGGTGGCAGGGGAAGCCTCGGGCGACTTGTTGGCGGCCCACCTGATCCGGGCGTTGCGCGTGAGATTCCCGTCGGCATCATTTGTGGGCATTGGTGGTCCAAAGATGCAGGCGGAAGGCTTTGAAGCCTGGTGGCCTTGCGAAACCCTTGCGGTGATGGGTTATGTCGATGCCATCAAGCGCTTGCCGGCATTGTTGCGGGTTCGGCGCGGCCTGTTGCGGCGTTTGAAACAGGATCCTCCGGATATTTTCATTGGTGTCGATGCGCCGGACTTTAATCTGGGGGTCGAGACGCGGCTGCGCCGTGCGGGCGTGCACACCATGCACTACGTCAGTCCTTCGATCTGGGCGTGGCGTGGTAACCGGGTGCACAAGATCGGCCGTGCTGCAGAGCACGTGATGTGCCTTTTCCCGTTCGAGCCCGAGATTTACGCCAGGCACGGCATTGCGGCGAGTTTTGTCGGTCATCCTCTGGCGGATGAATTTCCGCTCAAAGGGCAACGTGCTGCGGCGCGTGGCACCTTGCAGCTCGATGATGATGCGCAGGTCGTGGCGGTTTTACCCGGCAGTCGCGAGGGAGAAGTGGGCCGTTTGGCGAGTACTTACGTCGACACCATCAAATTGCTCGCAGAGCGTTATCCGCAAGTCTTGTTTCTGGTCCCGCTGATTACCCGGAAGACCCGAGATATGTTTGAGCTGGCCCTGTATCAAGCCAATGCCCAGCATCTTCCGGTACGCTTGCTGTTTGGTCATGCACATGAAGCAATGGCTGCCGCCAATGTCGTGCTGGTCGCGAGTGGCACGGCTACCTTGGAAGCTGCCCTGCTCAAATGCCCGATGGTTATTGCCTATAAAGTGGGCAAGTTGACGTATCGTTTGGCGAAGTATCTGACGTATCTGCCATGGGTGGGCCTGCCCAATATCCTGGCCCGCGAATTCGTGGTTCCGGAATTGATCCAGCATGATGCGACACCGGAGAAACTGGCCGCAGCGCTTGGGCAATGGCTGGATGACAAGGCTGCTTGCGAACAGCTTGCGCTGCGTTTCGAGCAGATGCACCTGACTCTTCGTCAGAACAATGCCGAGAAAGCGGCTGCCGTGGTGTCGGCAGTATTGGGGCAGAGATGAGTGGGTCGAATCGCTTGATCTGTGGTGTGGATGAGGCAGGGCGGGGGCCCTTGTGTGGTGCTGTTGTGGCAGCTGCCGTGATACTTGATCCGGCGCATCCCATTGCTGGTCTGGCGGACTCCAAGAAACTCAGCCCGGCCCGTCGGGACAAGCTTGCTGCCGAGATCAAGGCACATGCGCTGGCCTGGTCGATTGCCGAAGCCAGTGTCGAAGAAATTGATCGGCTCAACATCCTGTGGGCAAGCATGCTGGCAATGCGTCGGGCTGTCGAAGGCCTGTCTGTGCAACCCGGCGAGTCCTTGATTGATGGCAACCGGGTGCCTGCCGGTTTGCTGATGCCTGCGCGTGCCATTGTCAAGGGTGATGCGCTTGAGCCCTGCATTTCAGCAGCCTCCATCCTTGCTAAAACACATCGCGATGCGCAGCTCGTCGAGATGGACAGACGTTATCCGCAGTATGGCTTTGCCCAGCACAAGGGATATCCAACAGCGGCTCACCTGAAGGCCTTGGAGCACCATGGGGTCACGCCTGAACATCGTCGCAGTTTTGGGCCGGTGGCGAACCTGTTGTCACAGGGGCTGCTGTTTGGCGAATCGGCATGAAACAAATTTCGTCGCGTGACAATCCGGCATTCAAGCGCCTGCGAGGGCTGGTTGAGGACGCACGTGCACGACGCGAGGCGCGTGCTGCCATCCTCGACGGAGAGCATCTGGTGCGTGCCGCACTGGACGCGAACTGGCCGATTTCGTGCCTGGTGCTGCGCGACGATGTCCTCGACCTTCCCGCGGTACGAGAGGTTTTGCAACGGATCCGGCTTGACATCGAATCAGGAAAAACAGGTGTCCTGGTGATGCCACCGGGCCTCTTCAATACGCTCAGTCCGGTCACGACGCCGACCGGCATCCTGGCTGAAATCCCTTTGCCCGAGACACTTCCGGCGCCTGATGCAAATGGCGATGTTCTGGCTTTGGCGGGCGTGCAGGATGCAGGCAATCTTGGCACCCTGCTGCGCACAGCTGTTGCCGCGGGCGTGACACAGATCTGGCTGGATCGCCAGACAACCCAGGCCTGGTCTCCCAAAGCGCTGCGCGCGGGAATGGGTGCCCAGTTCTGTCTGTCCATCGCCGAGAATGTTGATCTCGCGCAGCGTCTGGCATCAAGCGAACGGCGGGTTCTGGTGACCAGCCTTGAGACAGGATCTGTCTCGCTTTACGCGCTGGATCTGCGTCAGCCAAGTGTCTGGGTTTTTGGTTCGGAAGGGCAGGGCGTGCCGGCGGCATTGCAGGCGCTCGCGCATGACCGGGTCCGGATCCCGATGCCAGGACAGATCGAATCATTGAATGTCGGCGCTGCAACGGCGGTCTGCCTGTTTGAACAGGTGCGGCAACGCCTGCAGGCGTAAATAGTTTTCTGGTTTGGCGCGAGTTATTTGCGCGCATCAAGAAAGCTTGTCGTGTCTTGTGGTGCAATCGCGCTTCCCTGTAGTTCCCCCTTGAAAAATACGCGCGGGCGGTATTGCCTGACTCGCGCTGTAATCCGGAGTAGAAGCAAATGATCGACCGTCCCTACGTGGAATACGCGGCCCATAGTGGTGTGCGCAAAATGCAATTGCTGGAGAACGATCCGCGCCGCTATATGGCGCGTTCGGTACTCGCCGGCATGTACCTGAGCATCGTGCTGTTCGTGTTCTGGTGTCTGAACAACAATCTTCATGAGTCGCCATTCGGCAAAGTGATCGCTTCGGCTTTTTTCGGCGTGGGGCTGACCATCATCGTGTTCACGAATGCCGAACTGTTTACCAGCAACAACATGTATCTGGCGGTGTCGTCCTCCGAAGGTCAAACATCCTGGAAGCGCACGATCATGCTGTGGGTGGCGTGCTATCTGGGGAATCTGGTGGGAGCCCTGATCGTCGCGAGCCTGTTACGGGCTGCGGGTTCCCTGGCGGATTTGCCACTTGATCACGCGCTCTATACCGGTGCCGAGCACAAGGTTCATCAAGCCGCACTGGTGATTTTTGCCAAGGGAATCCTGGCCAACTGGATCGTCTGCCTCGCCGTCCGTCTGGCCTTGCGCTGCAAGGACGACATCGCCAAGATCGCGATCCTGATCCTGGTGGTGTTCATCTTCCTTTACCTCGGTTTCGAACACTCGATCGCCAACATGGGTACTTTCTCGATGTCCCTGCTTGGCAATGGTTCGATCACCCTGAGCGATGCACTCTACAACCTGTTTTTTGCGACGCTCGGGAACATTGTCGGTGGTGCTTTCCTGGTTGGAGTTCCGTTCGCCTACATCAACCCCAGCGACCCGCAAGCCTCTTCGTCTGCGCACGAATAAGCGATCTGACAGGACAGAAAAGGCAGGCTTTGCAGCCTGCCTTTTTTGCGTGTATCGCATCAGGCTAGCGTTGATAGCGACGGTATTGGGGTACCCAGACCTTGGCATGAATAGCATTGAGCAGCTCGGCGTCGCTGAACGCTGCGGTCAGCCCTTCGGCACGTGCCTGCTGGGCGACGGCAAGGGCAATGCTGATCGATACTTCGCGCATCCTGGCCAGTTCCGGCAGGAGTCTGGCATCCGCATCCGCATTGGCGGGGGAAAGCTCGGCCAGTGCCTTGGCCGCGGCAAGGAACATGCTGTCGGTGATGCGCCGGGCCTGGCTGGCCAGTACACCCAGTCCTACGCCCGGGAAGATGTAGGAATTGTTGGTCTGCGCGAAATGATGCTGCTTGCCGGCGTATTCAAATGCCGGGAATGGGCTGCCGGTACCGATGATCGCCTGACCATCCGTCCAGCGGATGATCTCGTCCGGCCTGGCTTCGACGCAGGAGGTCGGATTGGAGAGCGGGAAGATGATCGGGCGGGCCACATGGCGGGCCATTTCGCGAATGACGGTTTCGCTGAAACCACCTGCCTGTCCAGAGACACCGATCAAAACGGTCGGGTGCGCGTTGTGGACGACATCCAGCAGGCTGATCTGCCCCGGTGAGCTGAGGGACCAACTGGTCAGCGTGGAGCAGGGCTGGACGAAACCTTGCTGGAAAGATTCCAGTCCTGGTGTCTGGTCGGTCACCAGACCATTGCGGCCCAGCACGTAGAAACGCGTGCTGGCTTCCGCCGCGCTGAGCCCTTGCTCGATCATCGCCAGCTTTATTTGCGCCGCGATGCCGATGCCAGCCGAGCCACCGCCGAGGATGGCGATGCGCTGCTGGCTCAAGGGCACACCTGTCTTCTTGATGGCTGCCAGCAGCGTGCCGGTGGCAACTGCCGCCGTGCCCTGGATATCGTCATTGAAAGTGCAGAGGCGGTTGCGGTAGCGCTCAAGCAAGCGGTTGGCGTTGTTTTTGTGGAAGTCTTCCCATTGCAGCAGAATGTTCGGCCAGCGCTTGCTGACAGCCGTGACGAATGCTTCGATGAAATCATCATAGTCTTGGCCGCGCACCCGCTCGTGTCGCCAGCCGATGTACATCGGGTCGGCAAGCAGTGCGGCATTGTTGGTGCCTACATCCAGGGTGATCGGCAAGGTGGTGGCCGGGTCAATGCCACCACAGGCCGAGTAGATTGCAAGCTTGCCGACCGGGATGCCCATCCCGCCTGCGCCCTGGTCACCGAGGCCAAGAATGCGTTCGCCGTCAGTCACGACGATGCATTCGATCCTGTCAAAACGCGGGCTGGCGAAGATCTGGTCAAGCCGGGCCTGATTGGGCAGGCTCAGGTAGAGACCACGCGGGCGACGGTAGATCTGACTGTAGCGCTGGCAGGCTGCGCCCACCGTGGGGGTGTAGATGACCGGCAGCAATTCTTCGAGGTGACGCGTGAGGAGTGCGAAATACAGGGTCTCATTGGTGTCCTGCAGATCGCGCAGGAAAACGTAACGCTCCAGTTCGCCAGGCAGGGCGCGAACACATTCCAGGCGACGGGCGATCTGTTCCTCAAGGCTTTCGATCTGCGGCGGAAGCAGACCATGCAGACCGAAATTGTCACGTTCTTCGAGGGTGAAGGCGGTGCTCTTGTTCAGCAGGGGATTGTTGAGAATGTCCTGTCCGCAAGCGGACAAAGTGATACTGGGGGAAGCGACTGCGTGACTGCTCATGATGTGTTTCCGGGTGGATGATTCTGTTGCTGGCGTGCCTTCTGACGCATGGAAATGCAAGGGCGGAATGGGTTGGGTCAGGACTTCAGGCCTGAGAATGGCTGACAGTTGTTCAGCTGTTAGCAAGCCACGGGCCAGGACCAGCTCGGTGATGCTGGCTCCGGTGGCAAGCGCATCCTGTGCGACCGCGGTAGCGTTGGCATAGCCGATATAGGGATTCAGTGCGGTGACAATGCCGATGGAATTCTCGACGTTCTGGCGCAAGTGTTCGACATTTGCCGTGATGCCGTCTACGCATTTGTCGGCCAGCACGCGACAGCCTGCGGCCAGATGCTGCACGCTCTTGAACAGGCTGTGAGCAATGATCGGTTCGAAGGCGTTGAGCTGAAGCTGCCCCCCTTCGGCAGCAAAGCTCACGGTTACGTCATTACCGATCACTTCGAAGGCGATCTGGTTGACCACTTCCGGTATCACCGGATTGACCTTGCCGGGCATGATGCTGGAGCCCGCCTGGCGTGGCGGCAGATTGATCTCGCCCAAGCCGGTACGCGGTCCACTCGAGAGCAGGCGCAGATCGTTGCAGATTTTCGAGACCTTGGTTGCGACCCGTTTGAGCACGCCGGAGATCTGCACGAAACAGCCGCAGTCCTGCGTGGCTTCGACCAGATTGATGGAGGTGCTGAGTGCGATGCCGCTGATCTGTGCAAGATGCTGGCGGACCAGTTCGGCATAAGCCGGATGGGCGGTGATGCCGGTACCAATGGCGGTGGCCCCCAGATTGATTTCACTGAGCAGGCTGAGCGTTTCGCGCAGGCGTGCCTGGTCTTCCTGCAGCATTACGGCGTAGGTCGAGAATTCCTGCCCGAGCGTCATCGGTACGGCATCCTGGAGCTGGGTGCGTCCCATCTTGAGCACGTCCCGGAATTCCACGGCCTTGGCGGCAAATGCGCGGCGCAAGTGCTCCATGGCCTCGATCAGGTCTTGCAGGCCGGCATAAGTCGCCAGCCGCAAGGCGGTCGGATAGACGTCGTTGGTCGACTGGCTCAGGTTCACATCTTCATTCGGATGCAGCTGTGCATAGTCGCCCCTGGCATGGCCGAGCAACTCGAGTGCCCGGTTGGCGATCACTTCATTGGCATTCATGTTGGTCGAAGTGCCGGCGCCACCCTGGATCACGTCGACCACGAACTGCTCGTGCAACTGGCCGGCCATGATCTCGGCACAGGCACGGCTGATCGCGTCGGCTTTGGTGGCAGAAAGCAGGCCGAGTTCCTGGTTGGCGCGTGCGGCAGCCAGTTTGATCTGTGCGAGGGCGCGGATCAGGCTCGGGTAGGCTGCGATGGTCAGGCCGGAAATCGTGAAGTTCTCGGTGGCACGCAGGGTGTGCACGCCATAGTAGGCGCTGGCTGGGACTTGCCGATCGCCGAGCAGATCGTGTTCGAGGCGGGTTTCCATGGACGTTGGCCTTTGTAAGCGAGGGATCTTCGGAAAGCTTACGGACCAGGCGGGCAGAAACGTTACCGTTATGCACGAAACGCATGAAGTCATCCAGAATGGGCGGATTGACGCCATCCGCCGCGAGCGAGGACATGCATGCACATCGATTGGTTTGAAGATTTTCTCTGCCTGGTCGGCACCCATGGATTCTCGCAGGCCGCGCAACAGCGCAGGATTTCCCAGTCGGCCCTGAGTCGCCGGATCCAGGCACTGGAAGCCTGGGTCGGCGTGGAACTGGTTGACCGCAGCGCCCAGGGCGTGCGCCTGACGCCTGCCGGGCGGACGTTTCATGCCATGGCCGTCGACCTCGTCGGGCGCACCCAGGAGATGCGCACGATTCTCAAAGGGCATGCGCCGCTTGCCCTCGACTCGGTACGCTTTGCTGTCGCACATACGCTATCGCTGACCTATTTCCCTGGCTGGCTCAAACAACTGAAGCTCAGTTTTCCGGCAATCCTGGCGCGTGTGCTGGCGGTCAATGTGCAGGACGGGGTGGCCGCCTTGACCAGCGGCGAGACGGATTTCCTGATCACCTATCACCATCCGCAGCTGCCGATCATCAAGGAATCGCGCGGCCATCCTTTCCTGGAGCTTGGCGGTGACCGGGTACTGCCGTATTCAGGGATAGGCAGCGATGGGCGTGCGCTGTTCGAACTGCCGGGCGATTCGCGGCAACCATTTCCCTTCCTGGCATATGAGTCAGGGGCCTATCTGGCCTACATCGTTGAGCTGATCCTGCTGTCAGCGGGGCGCCCGAGCTTTCTTCAGCGTTCCTTCGAAACCCACATGGCCGAGGCCTTGAAGGCGATGATTGTGGCCGGCCACGGCATCGGCTGGCTGCCGGAGAGTTGTGCTGCGCGTGAGCTGCACGATGGATTGCTGCTGCAGGCAGGGGACGAGCACTGGTGCGCGGCGATTGATGTGCGCATCTATCGTTCGCTGGACAACACCAAGCCGGTGGTCGAGCGGATCTGGCAACACCTGTCGGCAAGCGGATCGCGCTGACACAGGTGTCGAAGTGTCGATGAAGCACCCGGGGTTTCGTCATTTTTGACGAAGTGACGGTCGTCACTTGCGGTTCGGTTTGGCCAATGCAATGCAAAAGCGTTACAGGGATTCTCTGCAAGCGTTTGATATTCCAGAAGGTATTCAATTTCTCGTGAACATAGGCGACTGCGGCATGAATCCTGCGTAAAGGGAGCAGATGCCTACAAGGCAGTCTGATCTGGGGACACGGGCATGAACCGCTTCGTTATCGCAGAGTCAAAACTCTGCATCGGATGTAATACCTGCATGGCCGCATGTGCGGTCGTGCATAAGGCCGAGGGCTTGCAGTCTTTGCCACGTCTTACCGTTACGCGTACCGAGACCGGCACCGCGCCGATCCTGTGTCGCCACTGTGAGGATGCTCCTTGCGCCAGGGTCTGCCCGGTGGGCGCCATTACGCATCAGGATGACGCTGTCGTCCTGAACGAAACCGTCTGTATCGGCTGCAAGCTGTGTGCGATAGCTTGTCCGTTCGGTGCGATCACACCACATGGCACCAGCACGGCCGGAGTGGCGGGAACCTTTGCCAACGCACCGACCCAGTCGGCCACACTCAACCCCTTGCTGGCCTGGGAGATCGGGGTACGCAGCGTGGCGGTGAAATGCGATCTGTGTGCTTTTCTCGAGGATGGCCCGGCATGTGTGAAGGTCTGTCCGACGCATGCCCTGTTGGCGGTGGATGACCGGGCGCTTGATGTGGCCGGAGATGCCAAGCGCAAGGCGACTCTGGCCGGTTTGGGCCCAGACTTTCCGCTGCTTGTCAGCAAGGAGCAGGAATGACCATGACCAGCCTTGATCTCTTGTTTGTTTCCGTGCTGCTCTACGTTGGCGGTGCGTTTCTGTCGCTCCTCTTCGCCAGGCGCGAAGAACTTGCCATTGCCAGTGCCGGCGTTCTCGGTGCATTGGGTGGCGTGGCAGGGCTGGCTGCCGTGCTGCCGGTTTTGTTGAGTGGGCACGGCGTGAGCTTTGCGATGGCCAGCGTGTTTTCGTTTGCAAATTTCTCGGTGCGGGTCGATTTGCTGGCCGCATTCATGGTCCTGGTGATTTCACTGCTGGTTGTGGCCACCTCGATCTATTCCCTGGCCTATGTCCGCGAATACGCTGGACGCGGCGCCTGGGCGATGGGCTTCTTCATGAACCTGTTCATCGCCTCGATGGTGGCACTGGTGGTGGTTGATAACGCCTTCTGGTTCCTGGTGTTCTTCGAGATGATGTCGCTGGCCTCCTATTTCCTGGTGATCTTCGATCAGGACGAGGAAGCCGTCAGCGCGGGTTTTCTGTATTTCCTGATTGCACATGCCGGTTCGGTGCTGATCCTGATCGCTTTCTTCATCCTGTATGGTCAGAGCGGCAGTCTGGAGTTCGCCAGTTTCCGCAAGCTGCAGCTCTCCATGCCAATGGCTTCTGTGGTGTTCCTGCTGGCATTTTTCGGTTTTGGCGCCAAGGCCGGCATGATTCCGCTGCATGGCTGGTTGCCGCGTGCCCACCCGGCTGCGCCTTCGCACGGTTCTGCGCTGATGTCGGGGGTGATGGTCAAGATCGGCGTGTTCGGCATCATCAAGGTTGGCGTGGATCTGCTGGGGGCACATACGGCCTGGTGGGGAATTGTGGTTCTGGCATTCGGTGCGGTATCGGCTGTGCTGGGGGTGCTGTATGCGATTGCCGAGAAAGACATCAAACGCTTGCTGGCGTATTCCTCCGTCGAGAATGTCGGCATCATCCTGATGGGGGTCGGGGTGGGAATGATCGGCATCGCAACGGGGCGTCCGTTGCTGGCCGGTTTGGGCCTGCTGGCCGGGCTGTATCACCTGCTCAATCATGCCGTATTCAAAGGTCTGCTGTTCCTGGGGGCCGGTTCCATCCTGTTCCGCACCCATACCAAGAACATGGAGAAGCTGGGGGGGCTGGCGCGCAAGATGCCTTATACGGCAGCGGCTTTCCTGGTCGGTGCGATGGCCATTTCGGCACTGCCACCGCTGAATGGTTTCGTCAGCGAATGGTTCACCTATCAGTCCCTGTTCACGATGAGTCGTGAAGGGGAACTGTTGATCCGGCTTGTCGGGCCTGCGGCGATTGTCATGCTGGCGATCACCGGAGCTCTGGCTGCGATGTGTTTCATCAAGGTGTATGGCATGAGTTTTTCGGGCCTGCCGCGTAGCGAACATGCCGACAAGGCGAAAGAGGCGCCTGCCGCGATGGTCCTGGCAATGCTGTTCCTGGCGGTGGTGGCGATCCTGCTTGGGCTCGGTGCCTCGGTGGTGGCGCCGGTGATTGCGGGAGTGGCGAGTTCGCTGGCTGGCGGCGCTCATCTGGATGTGGCACAGGGTACTTTGCTCTTCCCGGGCAGCCTGGTTCAGGCCACCTTGTCCACGCCGCTGATTGCAATATTGTTGATGGCAACACCCTTGCTGGCGGTGCTGATCGTGATGCTCGTTAAAGGGGTACGCATGGCGCGGCGTCACAGCGGCGATGCCTGGGCTTGCGGCTATATGCAGGAAGGCCACATGGTGGTGTCGGCCGATGGTTTTGCCAAACCGATCAGCAGCATGTTTGGCGCCATGTTCAATCTGCGCCGCACCATGGATCCTGGCCCCTTGCTGCAGTCGTCGATGCAGCGCCTGATCGCTGCGGCGACGCGTGCCGAACCTTTCTGGGATGACAAGCTGGTGGCTCCCGTGCTGCGCTTTGTACCGTGGCTCGGCCGTCAGGTGCAGTGGCTGCAGCATGGCGATTTCCGCGTCTATTGCCTGTACGTTGTCGCGGCGCTGGTAGTCCTCCTCGTGTTCACTGTTTAAGGAGCTGCCATGCTGAATCTGAACTTTCAACCGATCCTGCTGGCGCTCCTGCAAGCCCTGATCCTGCTGGCCCTGGCACCGTTGATGACGGGTATTTCCCGCCAGATGCGTGCTCGCATGCACTCGCGTCGTGGCCCGGGGGTGTGGCAGGATTACCGTGACATCTTCAAGCTGCTCAAACGCCAGGATGTTGCGCCCGCTGCTTCGGGCTTTGTGTTCCAGGCCATGCCCTTCGTGATGTTCGGTGTCATGTTGCTGGTGGCCATGGCCTTGCCGGTCTTTACCCATCATTCCCCACTGGGTGTGATTGCCGACATCATTACCGTCGCTTATCTGTTTGCGTTGGCGCGCTTCTTCTTCTCACTCGCAGGGATCGACTCGGGCAGTCTCTACGCAGGGCTGGGGGCGACCCGGGAGGCGACGCTGGGGGTACTGGTCGAGCCGATCATGATCCTGTCCTTGCTGGTGGTGGCCCTGATCGAAGGCTCCACCAACATTGGCAGCATCAGCGACTCCATCGCCAATGGCTACGGTCAGTCACCGACGGCCATCGTGCTGGCGATGCTGGCCTTCGGTTTTGCCGTCTTCATCGAGATGGGCAAATTGCCTTTCGATATGGCCGAAGCTGAGCAGGAGCTGCAGGAAGGCCCGCTGACGGAATATTCCGGCTCCTCGCTGGCCATTCTGAAACTGGGTCTGGGCCTGAAGAAAGTGGTGATGGCGCAGTTCTTCATCGGCGTGTTCCTCCCCTTCGGGATCGCGACCGATCTGAATGCGGGAGGCCTTGCCATGGCCATCGCCGTTGTAGCCATTCCTGTCCGCCTGGCAGTGATTTTCTTCCTGGCCGCGCTGGTTGAAAACAGCATGGCGCGCGGTCGCTTCATGCTGACTTCGCGGGTGACCTGGGTTGGCTTTGGCGTTGCGGCCTTGTCTTTCGTGTTTTATCTCGCCGGTCTCTGAGGAGTTTAGAAAAAAATGATTCAGACACTCGCCCTCGCGACCATCCTGGTTCCTTTTGTTGGTGCCGCGCTGGCCTTGCTTGTGCCAAAAGAGGCTGCCAAATGGATCGCCTTGCTGTTTTCTGTGCTGGCTTCGCTCTGTGTGATCGGCGTTGCTGCTGCATTCCGGCAAGCCGATATTCCAGTGATCGAGCTGGACCTGGTGTCCTTCGGTCAGGCCCGGTTCTTTGGCCTGACGCTGGACGCGGTCAGTACCCTGATCGGCTTCGCGGTCGTCTTTCTGGGATTCCTGGTCTGCGTGTATTCGACGGCCTATCTCAGTGACGGCAATCGCGAACACCCGCATGTCGGACGCCCGCGTTACTACGCCTTCCTGCTGGTCTTCATTGGCGCCATGGCGGGCCTGGTGTTTTCCTCCACGGTGCTGGGCCAGTTGCTGTTCTTCGAAATCACCGGCGCCTGTTCCTGGGGCCTGATCGGTTATTACGAGAAACCCAAGGGCCTGCGTGCGGCCATGAAGGCCTTGATCATTACCCATATCGCTTCGATTGGCTTGTACTTCGCTGCGGCTTACCTGTTTGCGAGCACCGGGTCGTTTGCCCTGAGCGGACTTGAGCATCTGGACAGTGGCGTCAAGACGGCCATCCTGTTGGGGATTCTGGTGGCGGCCTGGGGCAAATCGGCGCAATTGCCTTTGCATATGTGGCTGCCCGAAGCCATGGAGGCGCCGACGCCGATTTCTGCCTATCTGCATGCGGCTTCGATGGTGAAAGTGGGCGTGTATATCTTCGCCCGCGGGATCATGTCGGCCGGTGTGGTGCCGGAGGTGGTGGGGGTGGTCGGCGTTGTGATGGCGCTGATTACGCTGGTGTATGGCTTTGCGATGTATCTGCCGCAGAAGGACATGAAGCGTCTTCTGGCATATTCCACGATCACCCAGTTGTCCTACATCTTCCTGGCGCTGTCCTTGTCGATTTTCGGCTCGACCCTGGCCTTCAAGGGCGGCATTGCGCACATCTTCAACCACGCTTTTGCCAAAAGCCTGTTCTTCCTTGTGGCCGGGGCGTTCAGCTATACCTGCGGGACGCGCATGATGCCGGCCTTGCGCGGGGTGATGGGCAAGTTGCCTTTGCTGGGCATCAGTTTCTGTGTGGCCGCCCTGGCAATCACCGGGGTGCCGCCGTTCAACGGCTTCTTCAGCAAGTTCGCGATATTTTCGGCGGGCTTCGAATTGTCACGCGAGCACATCATGTTCCTGCCCCTGATCGTGCTGGCGATGATCGAGTCGGTCGCGAGTTTCGCGTGGTTCCTGAGCTGGTTCGGCAAGATCGTTCCAGGCCAGGCTTCGCCAGAAGTGGCGGCCTCGCAGCCGGTGCCGTTTGCCATCAAGTTCGTTCTCGTCACACTGATCATCATGTCCTTGTGTTCGAGCTTTATTGCCGCCGCCTGGCTCGGCTAAGGGAGAGGCCATGACCGGATCCATGATCGTCAATAATCTTGCCGGGCTGCTGATCGTCACTTCGTTGCTGGTGATCGGCGCGAAGCGGCCCGCCACCTCGGCGTTGCTGTATGCGCTGCAGTCCTTTGTGCTGGTGCTGATCTTCCTCGCGCTGGCTGTCAACATGCATGCCGAAGAGTTGTATCTGTGGTCGGCCAGTGCTTTCGTGACCAAGGTGCTGCTGGTGCCTTTCATCATGTATCGCGCCCTTGGCTCGCTGCACGACCCGGAGGCTGACAAGGCCTTGCTGGGGCCGGCCTGGACGATTCTCGCGGCCGCGGTGATTGTGCTGTTGTCCTATCTGGTGGTCTCTTCGGTGCAATTGCCGGCGATTACCGATCTGAAGCCGGCGCTGGGCGTTTCGCTGGGGCACTTCTTCCTGGGCCTGCTCTGCATCGTCAGTCAGCGCAACATCCTCAAGCAGATCTTCGGTTACTGCCTGATGGAAAACGGCGCGCACCTGACCCTGGCGCTGATGGCCTACAAGGCGCCTGAACTGGTGGAGATCGGGATTGCGACGGATGCGATCTTTGCCGTGGCGATCATGACCGTGATTGCCCGCCAGATTTTCCGGACACTGAACACGCTCGATGTACGACAACTCACGGCGTTGAAGGGCTGACCGAACATGACTCACACGGACTTGCTTCTCGCGTTGCTGCTGGCCCCTCTGGCAGCATCTTTGCTGGCTTTTGCCTCACGCTGGTTGGGGGCGGCTACGCGTATGGTGACGACACTGGCGCATCTGGCCGGGATTTCATCAGTGCTGGTGTTTTCGCTGCTGGCTGTACAGACGGTGATGGCCGATGGATCGGTTTCATCCCCCGGGCACTGGCTCTATATCGACGCTCTGGCGGCGGTGTTCATAGCCTTGATCGGCGTGGTCGGTTTCCTCACCGGGGTGTATTCGATCGGTTACATGGGGCATGAGGTCGATGATGGTGAAATTGATCACGGCACCCTGTGCAACTACTACGGTTTCTTCAACCTGTTCCTGTTCACGATGCTGCTGGTGGCTACCGCCAACAACGTGATCATGATGTGGGTGGCTGTCGAAGCCACCACCCTGGGTTCTGCCTTCCTGGTCGGTCTGTACGGCCAGCGTTCCTCGCTGGAAGCCGTGTGGAAATACATCATCATCTGTACGGTGGGCGTGGCCTTTGGCCTGTATGGTACGGTGCTGGTGTATTCGAATGCGGCCAATGTGCTGACCCAGCCGGAAACGGCGATTTTCTGGACCGTGCTGCGCGACAACGCCAAGGCGCTGGACCCGACGCTGATCCACATCTCTTTCGTGTTCGTGCTGATCGGGTTCGGTACCAAGGCAGGCTTGTTCCCGATGCATGCCTGGTTGCCCGATGCACACAGCGAAGCGCCCAGCCCGGTTTCGGCCTTGCTTTCGGCGGTGCTGCTCAATTGCGCCCTGCTGGTGATCATCCGTTTCTACATCATCGTTTCCAAGACCATTGGCCCGGCTTATCCGCAGTCCTTGCTGCTGGCATTCGGCTTGATGTCGATTGCGGTGGCAGCTTTCTTCATCGTCGTGCAGCGCGACATGAAGCGTCTGCTGGCGTATTCCTCGGTCGAAAACATGGGGCTGATCGCGCTATCGATCGGCATCGGCGGGCCTCTGGGGATTCTCGCGGCTCTGTTTCACACCATCAATCACAGTCTGGCCAAGGCCTTGCTGTTCTGCGGCTCGGGCAACATCCTGCTCAAGTACGGCACGCGTGATCTGGATGCCGTCAAAGGGGTTCTCAAGGTCGCGCCGCTGACCGGTCTGCTGATTGGCGCCGGGGCACTGGCTCTGGGTGGTTTGCCGCCGTTCAACATCTTCGTCAGTGAATTCATGGTGGTTACCGCCGGAATTTCGGCAGGGCGTGGCTGGCTGGTCCTGATCGTCCTGCTGCTGCTGACCATTGTGCTGGCAGGGCTGGTGCGCATGCTGGCAGGCAGCCTGTTCGGGCCCAGTCCGGAAGTGGTGGCCAAGGGGGATACAGGTGCGTTGACCCTGGCTCCGATGGCAGTTTTGCTTGCACTGATGCTCTTGTTCGGGATCTGCATGCCGAAGCCGGTGATCGAACTGGTTGAGCGCGCAGCCGCCATCGTGATGGATGTTCCCCGTGCAGAGCTTGAGTCCAGTCTCAAGTTGCCCTGGCAAAAGAGCGATAGCATTCCGGCAGCAGCCGAGTCCCCTGCAGTAGCCCCCGGGGCGCAGGTTCTCAACTGAACGGCCCAGCGAGGAGATTGAAGCAAATGTCTGTATCAGGTGAGATCAAGATTGGCCGTAACTATGTCGATGGTTTGCGCCAGAAATTTCCTTCCGTGGTGCTTGAGGAAGAGTGGCAAACCGAGGATCAGGTGACGGTCACGGTCAAGACCAATTCTCTGCCCGAAGTGGTGGAGTGGCTGTATTACGACCAGGGCGGTTGGCTCTCGGTGTTGTTCGGCAATGACGAACGCCCGATCAATGGCAACTTCGCGGTGTATTACGTGCTCTCGATGGAAGGCATCGTCAAGAGCTGGGTCGTCGTGCGTGTGCTGGTTGATCCGGTTTCGCAGGAATATCCGTCAGTCACGCCACGCGTGCCGGCTGCCGTGTGGGGCGAGCGCGAAGTCTTCGACATGTATGGTTTGCGTGCGGTCGGCTTGCCCGACGAGCGCCGCCTGGTATTGCCCGATGACTGGCCCGATGGCCTGCATCCGCTACGCAAGGATTCGATGGGCTACCGCGAGCGCCCGGCGCCGACCACCGATGACGAAACCTACAAGTTCGTCAATGACGGCCCGTCTGCGGCGACGGCAAGTACCGAAGTTCCGCTGGGACCGCTGCACATTACTTCCGATGAGCCGGGGCACTTCCGCCTGTTCGTCGATGGCGAAGATATCGTCGATGCCGATTACCGCATGTTCTACGTGCATCGCGGCATGGAAAAACTCGCGGAAACGCGCATGGGTTACGACGAAGTGACCTTCCTGTCCGACCGGGTCTGCGGAATTTGCGGTTTCACCCACAGCGTGGCGTACACCAGTTCCGTTGAAAATGCATTGGGCATCAAGGCACCACGGCGTGCGCAAGCCATCCGCAGTGTTTTCCTGGAAGTCGAGCGGCTGCACAGCCATCTGCTGAATCTGGGGCTGGCCTGCCACTTTGTGGGCTTTGACACCGGCTTCATGCAGTTCTTCCGGGTGCGCGAGAAGTCCATGACCATGGCCGAGTTGCTGACCGGTTCGCGCAAGACCTATGGCATGAACCTGATCGGCGGGGTGCGCCGCGACATCCTCAAGGCGCAACGCGAACAGACCATCAAGCTGTGTGGCGAATTGCGCACCGAAGTCGGCCAGCTCGTCGAGATGCTGCTCGAAACGCCGAATCTGGCCCAGCGGACAGCCGGGGTTGGCCGGCTGGATCCGAAGGTGGCACGCGACTTCAGCCCGGTGGGCCCGCTGGTGCGTGGCAGTGGCTTCAAGCGCGACATCCGCGTCGATCACCCGTATGCCGGCTATGCGGATCTGCCGATGGGGCTGCATGTGATGGATGGCTGTGACGTGCTGTCGCGCGTGATGATCCGTGCCAAGGAGTTCTTCGATTCCATCGCCATGATCGAGCATGCACTGGCCAATCTGCCGGAAGGTCCGATCCTGATCGAGGGCTTCGCCTATCAGCCGCACAAGTTTGCACTCGGCTTTGCCGAAGCACCGCGCGGCGAAGACATCCACTGGAGCATGACGGGTGACAACCAGAAGCTGTATCGCTGGCGCTGTCGTGCGCCGACCTATGCCAACTGGCCACCGCTGCGTTACATGCTGCGTGGCAATACCGTGTCCGATGCACCGCTGATCGTGGCGAGTATCGATCCTTGTTACTCCTGTACCGACCGGGTGACGCTGGTGGATGTGCGCAAGCAGAAGTCGACCACCGTGCCGTACAAGGAAATCGAACGCTATGGCCGCGAGCGCAAGAACTCGCCGCTGAAATAAGGGGCTGTCGATGCTCAAGTTATTCAAGACCATTTTCAAAGCTGGCGAAGCGACGACCAAGTATCCGTTTGCGCCGTTCCCGGTGAGCCCCGGTTTCCGTGGCAAGCCGGAGCTGGATGCCGAGCGTTGCATCGCCTGTGCGGCCTGCATGGTGGCTTGTCCGGCCAATGCTCTGAGCATAAAGACGGATGAAGCGGCAGGAACCCGTACCTGGAGCCTGTTTCTTGGCCGCTGCATCTTTTGCGGACGCTGCGAGGAAGTTTGCCCGACCCATGCCATCGGCTTGACGCCAGAGTTCGAACTGGCTGTCGGCAACAAGCAGGATCTGTATCAGGAAGCCACATTCAGCCTGCAGAACTGCGCGGTGTGCGCCCGTCCGTTTGCGCCGACCAAAGAGGTCAATTACGCGATGGCCTTGCTGGTGCAGGCGGGGACGCCGGAAGCCGAGGTCGAGGCGCAGCGCTCGAACTTCGAAACCTGCCCGGAATGCAAGCGCAAGAAAAATGTCCTGAGCCCGGTAAAACTGCCCCTGGGTCAGCATATGAACAAGGGGATGCCAAAATGAATGCCATCGACAAACCCTCCAACCTGTTCGTGCCAGGTAGCATGCCGGTTCCACTGAAGGTGGATGAGCAGGTCGCGAAACTCAAGAAGACCTTGCTGAAGGATATCCAGCGTTCGGCCTATGTCTATCGGGTCGATTGCGGTGGCTGTAATGGTTGCGAAATCGAGATCTTCGCGGCCATCACGCCGATCTTCGATGCCGAGCGTTTCGGCATCAAGGTGGTGGCTTCGCCGCGCCATGCGGACATCCTGTTGTTTACCGGCGCGGTGACCCGCTCCATGCGGATTCCGGCCTTGCGGGCCTTCAATGCGGCGCCGGATCCGAAGATTGTCGTGTCATATGGCGCGTGCGGTTGCAGTGGCGGCATCTTTCATGACCTGTACTGCGTGTGGGGCGGTACGGACAAGATCGTGCCGGTGGATGTGTACATCCCCGGCTGCCCGCCGACGCCGGCAGCAACCATCTACGGGTTTGCCGTAGCGCTGGGCTTGCTGGATCAGAAGCTCAAGGGTACGCATCACGTCGAAGGCGAAGATGAGCGCGTGGCGCCGATTTTCCCCGGCATTCCGCTGGATGTGCGGGTGCAGATCGAACGTGAAGCGCGGCGCATGGCAGGCTACCTGCATGGGCGGCAGATCGCTGAAAAATATCTGGCGTTGCTTGATCTGAAGACGCCCCAGGAACTCAATGCCCGGATTCAACAGTATCTGGCGCAGGAAAGTGATCCTCGGCTGACCGAAATCTTCTCGCGTCTGCATGCCATCAGTTCGGCGGCACTTGGCTGATGAGCAAGATTGTTTTTTACGCGCTGAGCCAGAAGTTCCTCGAGCGTGAAGAGGATATGCCCGCGCAGGCCAAACAGGTGATGTATTACACCCTGGCGGTCGGGCATCACATCGGCGTGATTGACTGCCTCAAGACCGTGCTGGAATGCCCGCTTGAAGGCTTCTCGAACTGGATCGGACTTCTCCCCGAGGGTGAAGCCCGGCGCAAGCTGGAAGGAGTGTTGCGCTTTGGCGAGATCAGCATCGATTCGAGCCATATCCGGATGCTGGGTGCAGCCCTTGATGGTCTCCGCGCGACGCTCGCGCCGGAAGCGCTGGTCTGGCAAGACACGCTGATGCAGGCGATGGCGGCCATTGAAGCCGAACCGGCGATGTATCTGATGGTGAGGCGGCGTGATGATTGAGAACGTTTTGCTGGCTGTCGGCAACAGCATGATGGGCGACGATGGCGCCGGTCCTTTGCTGGCCGAGATGCTGCTGCAACAGCCACTGGCTGGCTGGGCCGTCATCGATGGGGGTTCTGCACCGGAAAATCATGCGCATGAAGTGCTGGCGCTGGCACCGCGTCGCGTGGTGATTGTCGATGCTGCGGACATGGGCTTGGCGCCCGGTGAAATGCGCATCGTCGATGAGCGTTGCATTGCGGAAATGTTTTTCATGACGACCCATAACCTGCCGATCAGTTTCCTGATCGAGCGTTTGCGCGAGCAGGTCGAGGAAGTGGTCTTCATCGGCATCCAGCCTGCTGTCGTGGCGTATTCCTTTCCGATGATGGATGTCGTGAAACAGGCCGTCGAGGCTTTGTTTTCGCGGCTTCAATCCGGGCAGGAACTGGACGGTCTAGAGTGTATGGTGGCCGCGTGAGTCAGCTGCCTGCACGGTGAATTGGCATGAATGCTTGGCGTAGGGATAAGGAGACAACAGAATGAACCGGTTTATTTTTGCAGAACCCAGTAAATGCATTGGCTGTCGTACTTGCGAAGTCGCCTGCGTACTGTCGCACTCAGGGGCGGCGGGTGTCGAAGCCCTGTCTTCAGCGAGCTTTGCGCCGCGTTTGCGGGTCGTAAAAAGTCAGGAAATCAGCGTGCCCGTGACCTGTCGTCACTGCGAGGATGCGCCCTGTGTCAATGCCTGTCCGAACGCGGCCATCGTGTATCGCAACAACAGCGTACAGGTGTTGCAGGATCGCTGCGTGGGCTGCAAGACCTGCGTGATGGCTTGTCCTTTCGGCGCAATGGATGTGATCAACGTCCCGGCCACGAAAACTTATGCCGGCGTGACGCTCACGCACGGTCTGAAGGCCGAGGCGCACAAGTGCGACCTGTGCGCCGAACGCGAGCTGGGACCGGCCTGTATCTCGGTTTGCCCGACCAAAGCCCTGCATGTATTTGACCGTGCCGCCATGGATCTGACCTTGCGGCGTCGCCAGGAGCGTGCAGCCCTTGAGGCTGCAGGCACTCCGTCACTCTGATTGACACCGAATCATCCTGAAAGAGAGTTGCAAACATGGAAAAGGTTATTACGGTTTGCCCGTACTGTGGCTCTGGCTGCAAGATCAACCTGCTGGTCAAGAACGGCAAGGTCGTCGGGGCGGAAGGCGCGAACGGCGTCACCAATCAGGGCGAGCTGTGCCTGAAAGGCTATTACGGCTGGGATTTTCTCAATGACACCAAGTTGCTGACGCCGCGTCTGAAGCGGCCGATGATCCGTCGCCAGCGCGGCGCGGAACTCGAAGCCGTGTCCTGGGACGAAGCCATCGACTTTGCTGCCTCGCGCCTGAAAGCGATCAAGGAAAAGTACGGCCCGGATTCGATCATGCTGACCGGCTCCTCGCGCGGTACTGGCAATGAATCGAACTACGTGGCGCAGAAGTTCGCCCGTGCGGTGATCGGCACCAACAACATCGACTGCTGTGCGCGGGTCTGTCACGGCCCGTCCGTAGCAGGGCTGATGGTCACGCTGGGCAATGGCGCGATGAGCAATTCGATCTGCGAGATCGAAGATACCAAATGCATTCTGGTTTTCGGCTACAACGCGGCCGATTCGCATCCGATCGTGGCACGGCGCATCCTCAAGGCCAAGGAAAAGGGGGCCAAGATCATCGTGTGCGACCCCCGCATCATTGAGACCGCGCGCATCGCCGACCTGTATCTGCCGCTCAAGAACGGCTCGAACATGGCACTGGTCAATGCCTTTGCCAATGTGCTGATCAACGAAAACCTGTACAAGCCGGACTTCGTGGCGAACTACGCCGAAGGTTTCGAGGAGTACAAGGCGATGGTCGCCAAGTACACCCCGGAATACACCGCCGAGATCACCGGGCTGGATCCGCAGCTGGTGCGCGAAGCAATCCGTATGTATGCCGCCGCGCCGTCCGCCACGATCCTGTGGGGCATGGGCGTGACCCAGTGGGGACAGGCCGTCGACGTCGTCAAGGGCTTGTCGAGCCTGGCCACCATTACCGGCAACCTGGCTCGGCCGAATGTGGGCGTCGGCCCGGTGCGCGGCCAGAACAATGTGCAGGGCGCCTGCGACATGGGCGCACTGCCTAATACCTTGCCGGGCTATTACTACGTGACTGACGCCGCTGCGCGCGAAAAATTCGCCAAGGCCTGGGGCGTGCCGAGCATTCCCGCCGAAAAGGGTTATGGCCTGACCGATGTGCCGCACAAGATTCATGAAGGCAAGCTCAAGGCCAACTACATCTTCGGTGAAGATCCGCTGCAGACCGAACCGGATCTGGGCATGATGCGCCGTGAGTTCGAGAAGCTCGAACTCATCATCGTGCAGGACATCTTCATGACCAAGACCG
This sequence comes from Pseudomonadota bacterium, assembly GCA_018262235.1. Classification (GTDB taxonomy): domain Bacteria; phylum Pseudomonadota; class Gammaproteobacteria; order Burkholderiales; family Rhodocyclaceae; genus Uliginosibacterium. The sequence goes on along the minus strand of JAGTRY010000005.1, from coordinate 40,634 downwards.
CAATGGTTGCCGACGTGATCTTCCCGGCAACCTCCTGGGGCGAGCATGAAAACGTCTTCTCCAGTGCCGACCGCGGCTTCCAGCGCTGCTACAAGGCCATCGATCCGCCCGCCGATTACGACGTCAAGCACGACTGGGAAATCCACAGCCTGATGGCCACGGCCATGGGCTACCCGATGCACTACAACAATGCCCAGGAAATCTGGGACGAGCTTCGCGGCCTGTGCCATCTGTACGCCGGTGCCACCTACGAGAAAATGGCGGGTCTGGGCTATGTGCAATGGCCTTGCGAAACCGAAGAGGATCCCGGCACGCCGTGGTTGTACAAGGGCAACAAGTTCGATACGCCCAGCGGTAAGGCATTGCTGTTTGCCGCCGAGTGGCGTGCGCCGCTGGAAAAGGTCGATGCTGACTACCCACTGGGCTTGTGCACAGTGCGTGAAGTCGGGCACTACTCGTGCCGTTCGATGACCGGGAATTGCAGCGCGCTGCAAACCCTGGCCGACGAACCCGGCTTCGTGCAGATCCATCCGGATGACGCCAGGAAGTTCGGGATCGCCGACCAGTCGCTGGTCTGGGTCTCTTCGCGGCGCGGCAAGGTCATCACGCGTGCCAATGTCAATGACCGGGTCAATGCCGGTGCGGTTTACATGACCTATCAATGGTGGATCGGTGCCTGTAATGAGCTGACTGTGGATCACCTGGACCCGATTTCGAAGACGCCGGAATACAAGTACAGTGCCGTCAAGGTCGAAGCCATTGCGGATCAGGTCTGGGCCGAAAACCATGTGGTAGAGGTCTACGGCAAGATGAAATCCGACATGCGCAAGGCTGCACTGGCCTGAGGTGTGTTGGCAGCATGTCCCGACTTCGGTTGGGGCATGCTTGGCTTGATTCAACGGACAGGCAGGAAAACTGCTCTTGCGCACCTCACCGCTTCCCGCTTCCGACTTGCAGGACCGTTTTGGCCGACGCATCGATTATTTGCGCGTATCGGTCACGGATCGTTGCGACCTGCGCTGCAGCTATTGCCGCCCCAAGGATTTCGATGGCTACGCCGAGCCGGCTGACTGGCTGAGCTTTGCGGAAATCCAACGTGTCGTGGCGGCTTTCGCGCGCATGGGGGTAGGGCGGGTCCGTCTGACGGGCGGCGAGCCTTTATTGCGGCGCCATCTGGTCGAACTCGTTGGTTCGCTGGCTGGTCTGGCTGGCGTGCACGATCTGTCCCTGTCCACCAATGCGACGCAGCTGGACAAGCATGCCGTGGCGCTCAAATCGGCAGGGCTGGCGCGCATCAATGTCAGCCTTGATTCGCTGGATCGCGATTGCATTACCCGGGTTTGCGGGCGGGACAGTCTGGACGCGACCCTGGCCGGCATCATGGCGGCCAAGGCGGCCGGGCTTTTGCCGATCAAGCTGAACATGGTGGCGATGCTGGGCGTGAACGATCACGAGATCGAACGCATGGCGGCGTTCTGCATCGAGCATGGCTTCATCCTGCGTTTGATCGAGGCCATGCCGGTGGGCGACGCCGGGCGCAAAACGGGGTTCTTGCCGCTGGATGCGGTTCGCAGCCGTCTCGTCGAAAAATTTGGCCTGGTGCCATGCTCTGCGGAGCTGGGTGGTGGCCCGGCCCGTTACTGGCAGACGCCTGATGCGCAAAGCCAGATCGGCTTCATCACGCCGATCACGCAACATTTCTGCGCAAGCTGCAATCGCGTCCGGCTGGCCGTGGATGGTACGCTCTACCTTTGCCTGGGGCAGGAAGCGCGCGTCGAACTACGCCCGCTACTGCGCGCAGGCATCAGTGATGGCGAGCTGGAGGACGTATTGCGGGCTGCCGTCGATCTGAAACCACACCGGCATGAATTCACCAGTGCACCGCAGCGCATCATGCGTTTCATGTCGCAAACCGGAGGCTAGGCCAGCATGGCGCAGACAGATTCCGACGCATGCCCGGTGTCCGAAGAAGCCCCCGCATGCATGCAGACGCTGGGCGTCGTGCGTCATCGTCTGGACCAGTCAAAGCCCAGTGACGACGTGGTGGCCGAGGAATGCCCGGTGGCACTGGTCTTCAACGGGATTTCGCATGCCGTGATGATGGCCACTCCGGCCGATCTGGAAGCGTTCGCGCTGGGTTTTGCGTTGTCGGAAGGCATTGTCACCAATCGGCGCGAGATCCACGATCTGGAGCTGATCTGCCATTCTGACAGCGTGGAAGTCCATCTCACGATTGCACAGGCCGCTTTCCTGCGCCTGAAAGAACACCGCCGGACCCTGACGGGGCGTACCGGGTGCGGCGTGTGTGGAACGGAAAGTCTGGCCTTGCTTGATTTGCAGCCGGAAAAGGTTAATGCCGTGCATGCCGGTGCGATTGATCACACAAGCATTCAGCGGATTCTGGCCGAGTTGCCGCAACATCAGCCGCTCACTCAGGCAACGGGGTGCGCGCACGCGGCGGCCTGGTGCTCGGCGCAAGGCGAGATCCTGCGCGTCTTTGAAGATGTGGGGCGCCACAATGCCCTCGACAAGCTTCTGGGCTGGATGGCCGGGCAGGGTATCGATTCCGGTACTGGTCTGGTGTTTCTGACCAGCCGTGCCAGCTACGAGCTGGTTCGCAAGGCTGCGCGGATGAATGTTCCGGTGCTTGCCACGATTTCGGCGCCCACAGCCCTGGCCATCCGGATCGCCCAGCATGCCGGCATCCGGCTCCTGAGCTTTTGCCGGCCGGGCGGTTTCGTCGAATATCCTCTGGTGGCAGAAGCGCCCGCGGCCTGAAGCTCGCCGCGGAGGCGCCGCCTCATTCGTCGCCAGCGCGCAAGGAAATGTCGTGCGAGGAGATTCCCAGACGTTGCATGCGCGAGAGCAGCGTCGTGCGCTTGAGCCCGAGGCGGGCTGCAGCCCCGCGCGGACCGGCGACGATGCCGTTGGTTTCGCGCAGGACCTTGATGATTTTCTGGCGTTCGGCTTCCGAAGCGTCGGCAAGCTGCGGCAGCTCGGAGGGGGCTGCGTGTGGGGACGCTGCGCTTTTCCAGGCCGTGGGAGCAAGATGCAGTTGCAGCTCGTTGACCGGCAGGTGGAGTACCGGCCCGCGTGACAGGATCACCGCTCTTTCGATCACGTTTTCCAGCTCGCGCACATTCCCTGGCCATTGCAAACCGGCCAGATGCTGCAGGGTATCGGCCGGAATGCTGTCGATCTGACGATTCATGCGCCGTGCGATTTTCTGGGCAAAGTAGCTGGCCAGCAGAGGGATGTCTTCCGGCCGATCCCGTAGTGGCGGAATGACAATCGGGAAAACGTTCAGCCGGTAGTACAGGTCGCTGCGATATTCGCGCTGCGCCACCATCTGCATCAGATTGCGGTTGGTTGCGGCAATCAGGCGGGCATCGACCGGGATCACACGGTGGCTGCCCAGGCGTTCGATTTCGCGTTCCTGCAAAGCCCGAAGCAGTTTGGGCTGCAGTTCCAGCGGGATGTCGCCCACTTCATCCAGGAACAAGGTGCCCTTGTCGGCCAGTTCGAAACGTCCCAGTCGCTGGCTGCTTGCTCCGGTGAATGCCCCTTTTTCATGCCCGAACAGATCGCTTTCCAGCAGGCCGGCAGGGATTGCTGCGCAATTGACCTTGACCATGGTACTGGTCTTGCGGGCACTCATCTTGTGGATCGCGCGCGCAATCAGCTCCTTGCCGGTGCCGGTTTCGCCCAGGATCAGTACCGTACAGTCGCTGCTGGCGACCATTTCGACCTGTTCAAGGACGGCGCGCATGGCCGCGCTTTCGCCGATGATCTCGCCGAAGGAGCCGAAGTTGCGGATCTCCTCGTTCAGATACAGGTTTTCGCTGGCAAGCCTGTCCTTGAGGCGCGAGATTTCTTCATATGCCAGTGCGTTTTCCATGCCGATCGCAATGCGCGCAGCTATTTCCTGCAGCAGGCTCAGGTTGTACCGGGAAAAGGCGTCCGGATGGTTGTGGGCAAGATTCAGGGCACCCAGCACGCGCTGCCCGGCAATCAGGGGCAGGGTACAGGTGGCCTGGAATCCGCGTGTCGCGAGCTGTGAGGCTTGTCCCGATTCCTGAGCCAGCCGTTCCAGCTCCTGGCGGCCAGCCAGCAACATGTTTTTGCTGCGGAAGACCTGGTCAGCGAGGGAGGCATGCCGGGGAATCTGGGTATTGCTGCGCTGGCTGCCGCCAGCCAGGAAATGGACTGCGTGAGAACGCAACTGCGGGCTGGCAGGATCGAGCAGATCGAGGCTCAGATAATCCACGCCGAAAAACTCGCGGATCGTGCCGGCGATTTCCGCGATCAATTCTGCCGGGTTCTGGCGCGAGATCACCGCATTGGTGACTTCGACAAGGATGCGGAAATGCTCACGCTCATGCCGCAGCCATTCGGTTTCGGTCATACCCAGTCGTGAGTTCAAGCCATTGTCCACTGCAAATCCCGCTTGTCCTGCCCTATTGTACGTCTCCGTTGCGCGCCCCGGATTGAACACGAATTACGGATCTGCCGTCAATTGGCGTTCCGCGCTCCTGGCCGCAAGCCAGATGGAGCAAGGGCCAAAAGAGCAGGGGACCGAACAATGCCATGATTTTCTAAAGTTTGAGCGGATCGCGCCGAAATTCCTCTTATCGCCGCCGTTACACCCGACAGCATGATGGAGGATTGAAGTGAGCCGAGGCAGTGTCTACGGAATCAGTCGTGTAGATAATGAAGTCAGTCGCACCCATGGCTGGCTCGTTACCGTTCAACGGCGCGGCGTGATCTTCCGCAAGCATTTCAGTGATGGCGTTCACGGCAGCAAGCAGAAATCCTTCCTTGCTGCCAAGTCCTTCCGGGATGAGGTGATCGCTAAATATCCACCCTTCTCGATGCGTGAGTATTCCAATATCGTCAAGAAGAACAATCGTTCCGGTGTGGTGGGCGTGTGTCGTTATTGCGCGTCTGAAACTCGGGATCTGCCCGAAGAAAAGCAGCGCTGGTTCTGGGTTGCTTCCTGGCCCTTGCCTGATGGCCGGCGCAAACGGGTGAAATTCTCCGTCAAGAAATATGGCGAGGAAGGCGCATTCAAGATGGCGCTCAAAGCCCGCAAGGATGCACTCAAGTCTCTGGATGGAGAATTCGATCCTGGTGCCGTGAGGCGCAAACCGGCGCGTCGCCGCAAGGCAAGCGACAGTACGACGGTCTCCCTCTGAGCTACAACTCTGGGTCTGTCTGGAAATTAGCCCGCCGGCTCGCGCCGCGCGGGTTTTTTCTTGTCCAGCAGGTACACTTGCGTCTTTCCTCTGTCTTGCGCTGTCCGCCATGAACGACGACCAACTCCTGCGGTATTCCCGCCACATTCTGTTGCCCGAAATCGGTGTGGAGGGGCAGGAGGCCATTGCTGCCAGCAAGGTCATGGTGGTGGGTGCCGGGGGCCTGGGCTCGCCAGCAGCCATGTATCTTGCCGCGGCAGGCGTGGGTGAGATCGTGCTGTGCGATGGTGATACGGTGGATCTGACCAATCTGCAACGCCAGATCCTGCATTCGCTTGAAACAGTCGGCCATAACAAGGCGGTTTCGGGACGGGGGACACTGGCGCGGGTGAATCCGCTGGTTCGGGTGACGACGGTCGAGCAGCGTCTGGCGGGCGAAGAATTGGCTGCATTGATTGCCAGCGTCGATCTGGTGCTGGACTGCACGGACAACTTCGCGACCCGCCATGCGATCAATCGCGCGTGTTGCCGGCATCAAAAACCGCTGGTCTCTGGTGCGGCGGTGCGTTTCGACGGGCAGATCTCGGTATTCGATCTGCGCCATCCTGGCAATCCCTGCTATCACTGCCTGTTTCCGGAAGGCGAAGATGTGGCCGAATTGCGCTGTGCCGTGACGGGGATCTTTGCACCTCTGACCGGTATCGTCGGGGCCATGCAGGCGGCCGAAGCGCTCAAGCTCATTGCCGGCTGTGGTGAACGCTTGGTCGGCCGGTTGTTGATTCTGGATGGTCTGGCAATGTGCTGGCGCGAGATGCGCTACGGCCAGGATCCTCACTGTGCCGTGTGCGGCACACCGGATCCGGCACTCAATGTGGCGTAAATTGCGCGAGGATGCGCAGATCGCTGCCGATCCGTGTGACATCCTGGATGTGCAGTGACTGGCGTTGAGTCAGGCTATCCATACCGGGCAACCCGAACATACCCCTTGCTTGGTTGCCAAGCAGGCTGGGGGCGAGATAAAGCAGCAGGGCATCGGCGCAGCCGGCGGCGATCAGCGCGCCATTCAGAACCGGGCCGGCTTCAGTGAGCACTTCGTTGAGACCACGCTGACCGAGTTCCTTCATCAGCCCGGGCAGATCTACCCGCCCATCCCCGGCGGGCAAGCTGATGACGGTCACCCCTAATTCCTGATACGGCGCGAAGCGCTGTGGATCCTTGACGGCGGTGGCAATCAGCGCATGTCCTTCAGCCAGCACGGCGGCGTCCAGCGGCGTGCGTAACTGGCTGTCCACGATGATCCGCAGTGGCTGGCGCCCGCATGCAATGCCACGGATCGTGAGCCGAGGGTTGTCGGCCAGGACCGTGCCTATCCCGGTCAGGATCGCGCAGGACCGGGCTCGCCAGTGCTGGGCATCCGCGCGGGCTTCGTCGCAGGTAATCCATTGGCTCTGGCCGTTGGCCAACGCTGTACGGCCATCCAGCGAGGCGGCCGATTTGACACGCAGCCAGGGACGACCGCGTTCCATGCGCGAGATGAAACCTTCGTTCAGGTTGCGCGCCTGCACTTCAAGCAAGCCGCTGACAACGGTGACGCCAGCCTCGCGCAGGCGGGCCAGGCCACGCCCGGCGACCAGCGGATTCGGGTCTTGCATGGCACAGACTACGCGCCGGATGCCGGCCTTGATCAAGGCATCGCAGCAAGGCGGGGTGCGCCCGAAATGCGAACAGGGTTCCAGCGTGACGTAGGCCGTGGCGCCCTGGGCTCTGGCGCCCGCCGCACGCAAGGCGTGTACTTCGGCGTGTGCTTCGCCAGCGCGCTGGTGCCAGCCTTCGCCCACGACTTCTTCGGCATTGACGATGACACAGCCCACGCGCGGGTTGGGCATGGTCGTGTTCAAGCCTTGTGCGGCCAGAGCCAGGGCACGGCTCATATAGGGCTCGTCAAACGGATAGAACATGCGGGGTCTTAGCTGCGTGGACGCGGTTTGAGGCGCGGATGGGTGGTGACTTCGCGGATGGCTTCGGAAAACTCTTCTGCATCTTCGAAATTCCGATACACCGAAGCAAAGCGGATGTAGGCCACCTTGTCGAGGCGTTTGAGTTCCCGCATCACCAGTTCGCCGAGTTTTTCGCTGGGAATCTCGCGTTCGCCCAGAGAAAGCAGGCGTCCTTCGATCCGGTCCAGCGCGGCTTCAACACTTTCGGCCGTCACGGGGCGTTTGCGCAGCGAGAGCTTCATGCTGGCGAGCAATTTCTCACGTTCGAACTCGGCGCGGCTGCCATTCTTTTTCACCACCAGGGGCATCTTCAATTCGATGCGTTCATAAGTGGTGAAGCGCTTGTCACACTCATTGCAGCGGCGACGGCGACGGATGATGTCACCCTCGTCATTTTCCCGGGTATCGGTGACCTGGGTGGAAGGGGTGCCGCAAAACGGACATTTCATTGTGCATGCTCCTGAATCTGCGTGATTGGGGCTGCCAAAGAAAAACGCGGCCGGTCTGTCCGGAAATGTTCCTTGTCAGACTTCGGCCGCGTCGGGTTTTGCACTGGTCTATCTCGTCGGGATTACGCGCCGTACACCGGGAACTTCTTGCAGAGCACAGAGACTTCTGCACGCACGCGTTCCAGCACCGCTTCATCATTCGGCGCGTCCAGCACGTCGGCGATCAAATGCGCAACACGCTCGGCTTCGATTTCGGTGAAGCCACGCGTGGTCATCGCCGGGCTGCCGATGCGGATCCCGCTGGTCACAAAGGGCTTTTCCGGATCGTTCGGGATGCCGTTCTTGTTGACCGTGATATGAGCCTTGCCCAACAGGGCTTCGGCAGCCTTGCCGGTGATCTGCTTGTTGCGCAGATCGACCAGGAAAACGTGGCTTTCGGTACGGCCGGACACGATGCGCAGGCCGCGTTCTTCACCCAGCACGCGTGCCATGACGCGGGCGTTTGCCACGACTTGTTCCTGATAGCGACGGAACTCGGGGCTGGCCGCTTCCTTGAAGGCGACAGCCTTGGCGGCAATCACGTGCATCAGCGGGCCGCCTTGCAGGCCGGGGAAAATCGCCGAATTGATGGCCTTTTCGTGTTCGGCCTTCATCAGGATCACGCCACCGCGCGGACCGCGCAAGGTCTTGTGGGTGGTCGTGGTCACCACGTCAGCATGCGGGACGGGATTCGGGTAGTAGCCCGCAGCAATCAGGCCGGCGTAGTGCGCCATGTCGACCCAGAAGATCGCGCCGACTTCCTTGGCGATCTTGGCGAAACGTTCAAAATCGATGCGCAGCGAATAGGCCGAAGCGCCGGCGATGATGATCTTGGGCTTGTGCTCGCGGGCCAGGGCTTCCATCTTGTCGTAGTCGATCTCTTCTTTTTCGTTGAGACCATAAGCGACAACGTTGAACCACTTGCCGGACATGTTCAGTGCCATGCCATGGGTGAGGTGGCCGCCTTCGGCCAGGCTCATCCCCATGATGGTGTCGCCAGGTTTGGCAAAGGCCATCAGCACGGCCTGATTGGCTTGCGAACCGGAATTCGGCTGGACGTTGGCGCATTCGGCTCCGAACAGGGCCTTGAGGCGGTCGATGGCGATCTGCTCGGCCACATCCACATACTCACAGCCGCCGTAGTAGCGCTTGCCCGGGTAGCCTTCGGCGTACTTGTTGGTCAGTTGCGAGCCCTGGGCTTCCATGACGGCACAGCTGACGTAGTTTTCGGAGGCGATCAGTTCGATGTGATCTTCCTGACGTTGGTTCTCGTCAGAGATGGCGGCGAACAACTCAGGGTCGATGCGGGAGAGGGTGTCTTTTCTGGAAAACATGGTCTTGGCGGTAGCAGAGGAGGAAAGAACAAGGGTGCGGAATGATAACCCGGACGGTGCCCCGGCCGCAGCTGGGATCAGGCTGAAATCTCGTCAAAACAATCCAGTAAGTGGGCTTTTTCGTCCCAAACCTGCATTTTCCAGCCCGAACCGACGCGTTCGATCCAGTTCAGGGTGGCGTTGCCGAGCCGGAAGTCCCGCACTTCGGTCAGCGCTTTGCCCGTCACGATCCGGTACATGATGTCCATGCAGCCGCCGTGACTGACGATCAGAATGGTTTCACCCAGATGGCGCGCTGCAATTGCATGCAAGGCATCATGGATGCGCGTGGCGAAGGCATTGAGCGATTCGCCTTCTCCGGGAGGCGTCATTGCCGGGTTGTGGGTACGCAAGGCTGCGTAGAGCCCAGGGTAACGCTGCTCGGCCTGCTCTCGGGTGATGCCCTGGAGAATGCCGAAATGGCGCTCGCGTAGTGCCGCTTCGGCGATCAGGGGGGCCGGTCGCTGGCTGGCAATGGTTCTGGCCGTTGCGGTAGCCCGCTGCAGGTCTGAGTGATAGATGGCCGAGAATTCACAGGAGGCCAGTGCCGCTGCTATCGCCTGCGCCTGGGCTAACCCCTTGGCATTCAGTGCGATGTCTTCGTGCCCTTGCAGGCGTTGTTCGGCGTTCCAGGCTGTTTCGCCGTGGCGAACGAGGCAAATCCGGGTGCTGGGCATGGGGAAGTTTGTTGATGGTCCGCAGAGACGGCTGTGTCTGGCCGCCATGATTTCGTGTTTTCCCTTATTCTACTGGCCAGGCATTTCTTTGACCAATGCAGCTGCATGGCCGCATTGGCTTTTGTTTTTCCGGGGGTTGAATGAAAGTTCTGTTGGGGCTGGCGCGCAGAATCGATGCGCTCAATGACATCGTTGCCAGGATTTCGATCTGGCTGGTGTTGATCGTGACGCTGGAAACAGCAGCGAGTTCCATCGTGCTGAAAGTGCTCGATGTTGGTTCGAATGCCTTTCTGGAGATCCGCTGGTATCTGTTTTCGGCGATCTTCCTGCTGGGGGCCGGACATGCCTTGCAGAAAAATGCACACGTGCGCATCGATGTGCTGGCCAGCCGTTTCAGTCGCCGCACGCAGGCCGTGATCGACATCCTGGGAACCCTGTTTTTCCTGTTGCCGGTCTGTGTTCTGGTGATCTGGTTGTCCTGGGGCGTTTTTGCGGATTCGTTCAGTTCCGGCGAAGTCTCCAGCAGTGCGGGCGGTTTGTTGTTGTGGCCGGCGCGTGTGCTGGTCCCCGCCGGTTTCGGCCTGCTGTTGCTGCAGGGCTTGGCGGAAATGATCAAGCGTGTCGCTTTCCTGGCTGGATGTGGTCCCGATCCGCTGGGGGTCGATAAGCAGATGTCTGCTGAAGAAGAACTGGCGAATGCCATTCGCCGTCAGCGCGAAGCCAATGGGGAGGCTGCGCAATGATCGGGTTTCTGATTGAAAACATGGCGCCCTTGATGTTCGCTTCAATGGTGCTGTTCCTGCTGGTGGGTTATCCGGTTGCGTTTGCGCTGGCAGCCTGTGGTGTGACATTCGGTCTGATCGGGATTGCCACGGGCGTGATCCCGGCGGCCTTGTTCGGGGCCTTGCCGGACCGGATCTGGGGGGTGATGAGCAACGACACCATGCTCGCCCTGCCGTTCTTCACTTTCATGGGATTGATCCTCGAACGCAGCGGCATGGCCGAGGAGTTGCTGGAAACGATCGGGCAGCTGTTTGGTCCGGTGCGCGGCGGTTTGGCCTTCGCGGTCATTTTCGTCGGCGCGATGCTGGCGGCGACCACCGGGGTGGTGGCGGCTTCGGTCATCTCGATGGGCCTGATCTCGTTACCGATCATGTTGCGTTATGGCTATAACAAGCAACTCGCGAGCGGGGTGATTGCGGCTTCCGGAACCCTGGCGCAAATCATTCCTCCTTCGCTGGTGTTGATCGTGCTGGCCGACCAGCTCGGGCGCCCGGTAGGCGACATGTACCGTGCTGCGTTCGTGCCGGGGATGGTCCTGACCGGTCTGTACATGCTTTATGTTGCAGCGATTGCCATGTTCAAGCCGGCCTGGGCACCGGCCATTCCGCTTGAAGCCCGGATCTTCCGCGAAGCCAATGGCCGCAGCGGTATCGTTTCCTTGCTTGTGCTCTCGGCGCTGGCCGGCCTGGCAACCTGGGCCTTTGCAACAAGCTCCTGGCCGCTCCACCTGATTGTGGCGCTCAGCAAAGGCTCGGTGACCGAGGTGGCGCTGGATGCCCTGATCGTGCTGAGTCTGTGTGCCTGGATGGTTGCCGCATTCTGTGTGGCGGGGCTGCACCGGCTGTTGGGCTTGCACCTGCTTTCACGCATGAGCGAGCAATTCACCTTTGTCCTGGTGCCGCCGCTGGGGCTGATTTTCCTTGTGCTGGGAACCATCTTCCTGGGAATTGCCACGCCGACCGAGGGTGGCGCGATGGGTGCCACGGCCGCGCTGGTCATGGCCTTGTTGCGCAAACGCCTGAATCTGGGGCTGCTCAAGCAGGCGATGACCTCGACTGCGCGGCTGACTTCGTTCGCGGTGTTCATCCTTGTCGGTTCGCGCGTATTCAGTTTGGTTTTCTACGGAGTCAATGGCCACTTGTGGGTTGAGCATTTGCTCGGTGGTCTGCCTGGTGGCCAGATCGGTTTCCTGATCGTGGTGAACCTGCTGGTGTTTGCGCTGGCTTTCTTCCTCGATTATTTCGAGCTGGCCTTCATCATCATTCCTTTGCTGGCGCCCGTTGCCGAGAAACTGGGCATTGATCTGATCTGGTTTGGTGTCCTGCTGGCGATCAACATGCAGACTTCGTTCATGCATCCGCCGTTCGGGTTTGCTTTGTTCTTCCTGCGTTCGGTGGCGCCGAGCACGGTCCGCACGATCGATATCTATTGGGGCGCTGTGCCGTTCGTATTGATCCAGATGATCATGGTCGGTCTGGTGATCGTGTTCCCGCAACTGGTGAGTGTGGGCATCAGCGATAATAAGAAAGTCGATGTTGACCAGGTGCAGATCGATATTCCGATGGGGGAACAGTCCGCGCCGGACGATACGTTGCAGCGCGAGCTGCACGGGGATGCGCAATCCGCCCCGCGCGAGGTACCTGCCAGCGCGGATCCACTGGCCGATGAGATCCAGCGTCAGTTGATGCAGGAATCGGGTAAATAAGGAAAAGGGGCTGAGGCCCCTTTTTCATGTCTTCGCCGGCTAGTTCTTGAGCCAGCCGATTTCACGCGCGGTTTGCGGCCCGATCAGGGTTTCATCAAGGTTTTCGGGAATGTTTGCGTGGGTTTCATCGACAGGTATCCGCCCCGCCATGATTTCAGCCATCTGTTGTGGCCATCGCGGCTTGCGTTCGGGCTCGGCATAGCCTTCCGGAAAACGTGGCTGCTGGTTGCCCTGATCATATTTGTCCGTCGCTCCGAGGGTGTGGAGCAGCTCGTGAGTGGCGACGACGAGGTTGCTGCCATGTTGCCGGGGTGAGGCGAACAGATGGGCTATGCCAAGCTGGCCTTTGGCAAGCCCTGCGGAATCAGGTACCACGGCTCTCGTGGCGGGATCGTAATAGAGCAGATACAGGCGTACGTCTGGCCGGATGGCGGTAGCGGGCGTGTTGCGCCAGGCCCACCAGCGCATCTCCAGGCTCCAGCGCATGGCATTCAGTATGCCGCCTCCATACGGTTGAGGAGGCGGCAAGCGCAGAATGCTGGGGCCGAGGCTGATGCGTACCGGATAGAGCATGGCGAGTCCATGGTGTTTCGCCTGCTCTCCGAGATAGTCGCCGATGGCTTCAACGCGTGAGGCGTCCAATGCTGCAATGTAGCGCTGACTGGCCGGGCTGCCGTCGGCATTGATCGGAAAGACCGCAACCTGCAGCGTGCTTTTCCAGCCTCTGAGCTTGGTCTGTGTCTGCCAGGCCGAGACGGCGACAGTCAGGAGAATGAACAGCAGGATTCCGATGCGCAGGTATTTGTACATTTGTATTCCGATCACGCTCAGGCTCAGTCAAGCAGGCCAGCGCGCGTTACAATCAAAGTCATGTGGAATGCCACATGGATAGTACAGAACAAAAACGAAAGCATTCTGGCACGTCTGTGCCAGATGAGGAGACAGAATGCAGATGAACACACGGAAGCGCTTGGCACTTGGCTGCCTGGCGGCGCTGGCTTTTGTGCTGGTGGGGTGCAACAAAGAGACCGAGCCGGCGCATGTCGAACAAAGCGGTGTCGCGGCAAGTGCACTGCGTTATCAAGCCCGGGTGATCAACCCGACCTTGATGACCCTGGCTCTCGAACCGCAGGACGGTGCTGTTCTTGCAGGTGGCAGCGATGGCGTGATCTTGCGCAGCACGGATATGGGCGGGAGCTGGACCCCTGCGAACGTGCCGATGACGGGCAGTCTCTTTGCCATGGCTGTCAGCCCTGATGCCAAACGCGTGTTTGCAGCGGGTGAAGAGGGCAGCATCCTGGTGTCTGACGACAAGGGTCTGAACTGGCAGGCACGTACCAGTACCGTGACGGAGAATCTCCTCAGCCTGGGGATAGACGATACGGGCAAAAATTTGCTGGCGGTAGGTACACAGGGTGCCGTTACCCATTCCGCCGACGCTGGTGAGAGCTGGCAGACGATTGATCTTGGCGTGCAGGTCGGTATCGGTGCCGTCCTGTTTGATCCTTTGCACAAGACCTGGGTGCTGGCTGGAGAGGGCGGCTTGCTGGGGTGGTCCGATGACAATGCGGCAAGCTGGAATGCCGCCAGCTACCGCACGACGGCTGCAATCACGCGCCTGTTGCTGCTGTCGGATCGTTCGGCATTGCTGGCGACAACTTCTGACGGCAAGATCCTGCGCTCGACGGATGGTGGCCGACATTGGCAAGTGAGCCATTCCGGCCGCAAGGCGGAGTACCTGACACGCATCGTTCAGGCCCCTGACTCGGCGCTCCTGATTGCCGTGAGCGCGATTGGCAGCACGATGCGCTCGGAGGATGGTGGCAAACACTGGCATCCGGTGAAGACGCCGAGCACCCAGTACATTTCCAGCATTGCCTTCGTGCCGAAAGCACCGGGGGTGGTCGTTGCGGCGGGGGATCGGGGGCTTTTCCTGAGATCGGAGGATAACGGCAAGACATGGCGCCAGATCGCCGCGCCGTCCAGTCTCAATACCGAAACCATGATTCTTGAACCGAAGAGCAATACCTTGCTGGCGGTATCGCCGGGTGCGCAGGTTCTGGCTTCGACGGATGCCGGTCAGAGCTGGCAAGTCCGTCAGCAGGCGACATCCGAGTATGTGCATGCCATGGTGCGTGATCCGAAAAGTGGTGCGCTGGTTACCTTGGGTGCAAACCGGTCGGTCTCACGCTCGACCGATGGCGGGCGCAGCTGGCAGGCGCATACCCTGACGCAGCTGGTTGAACCCGCCTATCTGTTCGATATCCAGTTTGAACCGAAAAGCGGGGCGCTGGTGGCGGCAGGCGGGCAGCGTTCGGTCATCGTTTCGAAAGATGGTGGCTTGAACTGGCGTTCATCAAGCCAACTGGGTGATTCCTATCAAGGCCTGGTGGTGGATCGGCGCAGCGGGGCGGTGCTGTTCTTTGGTGACCAGGGCGCGCTGGGGCGTCTCGATACGGTGGATGCAGACGCGCAGCAACTTGCGCCTTTCACCGACAAGACCCTGTTTGGCGGCATGTGCGATGGCGCTGGGCGTATCTGGGTTTTTGGCGAAAACGGGATGCTGGCCAGTACAGAAGATGTCGGCAAGAGCTGGCAGGTCTCGACGCATGAAGGGGATGCCAAGCTCTTTTCGGGCTATAGCGATGCAACAGGCAAACTGCTCATCGTGCTCGGCGATGGTGGAGCCATCCTGCGTTCCGCAGATGCGGGCAAAAGCTGGCAAGTCGCCAGTAGCGGTACGACCCAGGCGCTGCGCGGCATTGCGGCGAGCGCCAAAGGGGATGTGCTGATCACCGTCGGCTCTGCCGGCGTGATCTTGCGCTCGACGGATGCGGGCGCGACCTGGCAGACCATTGCCAGCGGCACCCGGGAAAGCTTGCGAGCACCGGTGCTGGATCCCGCCAGCGGGGCATTGCTGATTGCCGGCCGTGGCGGTGTGGTGCTGCGTTCGGTTGATGATGGCCTGAGCTGGACGCAGGTGGATACACACAGCACGGCACGCTTCAAGCGGGTCTTCATCGATCCGGGCAGCAAGAGCTTGTTTGCACACGGTGACCGTCTGGTCCGACTGGATCCGGCGCCCTGATGCCGGGTAGTCTCTGGCGGGATATATGCAAACTTCAGGGCGCTGTTCCGCTTTCGTCGAGCGCCTGCACGAGGTTTGCGATGACGCTGTCCCAGTCGTCGTGCCGGGGCTGACGGAACAGGCACATGCCTGGATACCACGGGCTGTCCGGGCGTGCCAGCAACCACCGCCAGTCCGGCTTGGCGGGCAGCAATAGCCAGGTCGGTTTGCCCAGCGCGCCTGCCAGATGGGCCACCGAGGTGTCGACACTGATGACCAGATCAAGCTGTTCGATCAGTGCGGCTGTGTCTTCAAAATCCCGGATTCCGTCGCGCAGATCCAGCAGTGCCGGGTGGCTTGCCAATGCCGGCAGGTCGCTCTCGCGGACTTCAGTTTGCAGGCTGACAAACTGTACCTTGCAGTCCAGCAAGGGATTCAGGCGTTCAAGGGGAATGCTGCGCTTGTGGTCATTGCTGTGGCGCGGGTTGCCGGACCAGACCAGACCGATCCGGCGTTGGCCGGCCGTGCAACGTTCGGCCAGTTGTGTCTGCCAGTACGCCAGCCGATCCGCTTGCGCATGCAGGTAAGGCATTGCCGCCGGGATTGTGTCGAGCCGGGTGCCAAGCAGGCCGGGCAAGTCCAGCAAGGGCACGCAGAAATCCGTCGCCGGTGGTACATCGCCACGCAGCACGATCTGGCTGATCCCTTCCACCCGTGCGAGCAGGCTGTGCAAGGCGGGCCAGGACTCCAGCAGAACTTCAGCTCCCTGTGCGGCGAGCATGTTGGCGTAGCGGCAGAACTGCAGCGTGTCGCCCAGGCCTTGTTCCGAAAGCAGCAGCAGGCGCTTGCCCGCCAGCGATGTTTGGCCATCCCAGCGCGGAGCGGGCAGGGGACGGTCATTCAGGCGCGCTTCTTCGGCTTGCTCACGCCAGCGGTAGAGTGGCCAACCCTGTTCGAAGTCACCCAGCAGCAGATGGCACAGTGCAGCATTTAGATGAGCCATCACATGTTTCGGATTGGCCGCACGGGCAGATGCATAGCTCGCCAGTGCTTCGGCATGACGGCCTTGCATCTCCAATGCCGCGCCACGATTGTTCCAGCCTTCGGCATGTCCCGGACTGGTCTGTACCAGGGCATCATAAGCAGCGAGGGCATCATCGAAACGATGCAGGGCGCGCAAGGTGTTGGCGCGATTGAACAAGGCATCGATGTAGGTAGGTCGAAGGCTCAGTGCCTGATCGAAACTGGTCAGTGCTTCATCGAAACGACGCTGATCAAAAAGTACGTTGCCTCGGTCATTGAGTGCTTCAGGTGATGATGGCGCTTGCGCCAATACGGCATCGAGCACAGCAAGGGCTTCTTCAAAGCGGTTCAGGCGGCGCAAGGCATTGGCACGGGCAATCTGTGCCCGTCTTAAAGCCGGATTTATTTGCAGTGCCTTGTCGCAGGCAGCGAGTGATTCTTCAAAACGCCCCAGACCGCGTAGCGCGTCAGCGCGGCTGGTGTGGGCTTCTGCGTTGCCAGCTTGCCGTGCGCAAAGTTGTCCGAAGCAGGCAAGCGCTTCGTCATAGCGCTGCAACTGGTTGAGCGCACCTCCCAGATTGTTCAGGGCGATCAGGTCACCAGGCCGCTGCTGCAAGGCGCGTTCGATCAGTTCCGCAGCTTCGGCGGGCTGCCCGCGCTGGGCATGCAATACACCCAGCATGTGCAAACTGTCAGCGAAATGAGGCGCCTGTTTCAGCGCTTGTCTGTAAAGCGGCTCGGCAGCATCAAGTTGGCCTGCTCTGTGGCGGACAAGGGCCTGGGCATGCCATTGCGCTGCAAGGGCGTTGGCTTTGTTGCTGGTTGAACTTTTCTTCATGACGGAGAAACAGGATGCGTTCGGGGCGTTGTACGTTTCACGACGTTGTGAACTGAAAAACCCCTTTCTCCATAAGAGAAAGGGGTTTCTGTTGCAGCGCTGCAGGTCTTACTTGTAGGTCACGTTCGACTTGGTGAGCTTGCAGTTGGTAGTGTTCCATTCTTCGCCAATCTTCGGCGACTCGGAACCTTTTTGCACGCCCTTGTAGGTCACGCAAACCTTGGTGCCGGTCGGAACAGTGATGGAGCTGACCGTAGCCACGTCACCGAAGTTGCTGTTGATCCCCAGAACGGTACCCGAAGACGGCTTGTTGGTGATGGTGGTGCTGCTGATCGTGACCTTACGCGGGCCACCGTTGCTCGAGCAGTTGCCGCAGGAGCGATACAGCTTGCCGATGCTGGTAGCGGTGAAGCCGGAGATCTTGACTGTAGAACCGATGCCATTGTGCTGGAAGACCTTGTCGGCAGCATTCGCAGCGGAGCCGCCGGTCACCGTCATGGTTTTGCCTGAGCCGCCCTTCATGGTGGCCGCGTCTTCGCAGACGTCAGGCCATTTCACGTTGGACAGGGTGCAGGAGCCCGCACAGTGCACGCCGTCAGCAGCAGCACCAGCCTTCAGAACAACGTTCTTCAGCGTAGCGCCATCTTTCAGATAGAAAACGGGCGACTGGCTTTCGGATTGACCATCACAGGAGGTGCCAACCGTGGCGCCACCGTAATCCTTGGTGCCGGAGATGGTGGTGGTGGCAGACGAAGCAAATGCAGAAACTACGAGTACGAGGCCCAACAGAAGCTTGCTATACATAGATGTCTCCAAATGATCTTAACTACGTTATGGTTGGGAAACTTTGTGTTTCCCTAACAGGAGGCGTGTAAGAAAAAGTCTTACGGCATGTTAGCCGCAATATCTATATATCAACATGCCATCCGTGGAGCTAGTGTATCAACTAATCGCTTGATTTCAAGAAAAGAGCTATTCAATTTTTCTATCTTAAGTAGATGATTGAATTGAATTTTTGTTCTTTTGCTGAACAAACTCACGCCGCCTTGTTACCGGTGCCCCTTCTGGCTGGATTTTTCCGGCTAAGTTGTTGTTTTCGGTAACATATTTGTTTGCGTAAATTTGCATGCAGCCAGTCAGTACAAGACAGGATTGGTGAAAATGTAGTTTTGTTTGTTTCCAGAAAGACGGAGTTTCGCAAACGCCTTAAAGGCTACTATCTTCAGAAAGTGTTGATCCCGCAAAAAGCAGTTCCACGGCGGACAGGCCTGGAGCAGGCTGTGGCTGTTCAACGTTTCGTGCCGCCGCCGATCACTAACAGTACGAGTCCGATGGCGATTGCTGCGCCACTGGCCCAGACCGGTACGCTAAAGGTTTGCTTTTCCTGTAGGGAGAGTTCCAGCGGACCTATTTTTGCCGCGCGTGTTGCTTTGGTGAAACTGAAGCTGTCATAGCCCAAGCCGAGCAGGCCGAACACGAGGACGATGACGCCAATCCAGCGCAGGGTATTCATTTGTTGTTCCTGGGTGATTGATGAGTGCTGGGATGCGCCACTGCGCAACAACAGTCTGTGCAGTGAAATTCTCGTTGAGTGCTTGTTTTTGTGTCGGTGCGCTGGCGCACACAGTCTCTCAACCCGTGAAGCGCTTGCGGCGCCACGCCATATGGCACATCCCGATGGTATTGTCTGTGCAGCGTGTCTGAGCACAGGAGTCATGTCTTGAAACACCGTTCTCGTATCGGTCTTGCGTTGGGAAGCGGTTCGGCCCGTGGCTGGTCGCACATCGGGGTGATCCGGGCACTGGAACAGGCCGGAATTGCGCCCGATATCGTGTGCGGGACCTCGGTCGGCGCAATTGTCGGAGCAGCCTATGCAGCAGGTGAGCTGGATCGCTTTGAAACCTGGGTCCGTCAGCTGAGCTGGCCGGCCGTAGTGGGTTTTCTGGATCTAAAAATGGGCGGCGGGCTCATGGGCGGTGGCAAACTCGTGGAATTCTTCCGCTCGCGGTTTGATGATTGCGGCATTGAAAACCTGCCGAAAGCTTTCGGCTGTGTGGCGACCGATCTGAGCTCTGGTCGCGAGATCTGGTTGCGTGAAGGTCCGGTCGTGGATTCCGTACGTGCTTCGATTGCTTTGCCGGGCGTGTTCACGCCATCGCTGCGCGAGGGCTTGCTGCTGGTGGATGGCGGCCTGGTCAATCCTGTACCGGTGTCTCTGTGCCGGGCCATGGGGGCAGATATCGTCATCGCGGTGGATCTGAACTGGGATCTGGTCGGGCGTCGCTACCGGATACCGGATGCGCCGCAGCCGATACCTGCGCTGCTTGGAAACGGCCTGTTCGACAATTTTCTGGCGCGCTTCCGTGCTGTAAAGGGAACTGCTGCCGAGTCGGGAGAGTCAAGTCCGGCGGTGCCTTCCATGCTTGAAGTGCTGACGACCAGCCTGAACATCATGCAGGTACGCATCACCCAGAGCCGGCTAGCTGGCGAGCCTGCCGATGCGTTGATCCGTCCGCGGCTGTCCGGTATTGCGGCAACGGATTTTCACCGCGGCGCGGTATCGATTGCCGAGGGCATGCGCGCAGCCGAACACGCCTTGCCGATGATCCACGAGATGCTCGCCTGATCACGCGCTTCTCGCTGAAGGGGGAACCGGTCTTCAGGCCGGTTCGAAGTATTCGAGCATCAACTGCACGCTGGCAACGCCCTGATATTCGTTGGAAGAGAGACGATAGGCTGCGCGGATGCGCGGCGGCACACTTTCAGCACAGTTGAAGCGGATTGCCTCGAAAACCGCCCCCGGTTTCGACAAGGTGAGTTTGAGGTGGCGGTCCTTGAGCAGGCGTTGCTTGTCGACCTGGAACACATCTTCGAACAGCGGCGCGGCGAAACCCTGACCCCAGATTTCGGCTTCGAGCAGACGTGCCATGTCCAGATTCATGTAGCCGGTCTCCAGCGTGCCATCGGTTTCCAGGCTGCGCTGCAGGTCAGCTGGTGTGAGCAGTTCGGCCACGGTGTCGGCGAAGATCTGGCGAAAACGCGCGAAATCGCGTTCGCGGATGGTCAGCCCGGCGGCCATGGCATGACCGCCAAATTTCAGGATCAGATCCGGATGGCGCTTGGTGATGAGGTCCAGCGCGTCGCGCAGATGCAGCGCGGGGATGCTGCGACCGGAACCCTTGATTTCGCCTGTGCCGAGATTGTCGTTGTCATTTTCTCTGGCGCGTGCGAAGGCTATCGTTGGGCGATGGGCCTGATCCTTGATGCGCCCGGCAACGATGCCGACCACGCCCTGATGCCATTCGGGTTCGAACAGCGAAATCGCCGGGCCTTCATCGATGTGGGTAGCATCCAGCGTGGCGAGTGCGGCATCGCGCATCTCGGTTTCGATTTCGCGCCGCTCGCGGTTGAGCTTGTCGAGTTCCTGGGCGATATTGAAGGCGCGGGCGTAATCATCGGTCAGCAGACATTCGATGCCCAGCCTCATGTCCGACAGGCGTCCGGCGGCATTCAGGCGCGGGCCCAAGGCAAAGCCCATGTCGAAGGTCGAGGCGCGTGCCGGGTCGCGCCCGGCCGCGCCGAACAGCGCACGGATGCCCGCGTGCATGCGTCCGGCCCGCATGCGGGCAATGCCCTGGCGGACCAGCAGGCGATTGTTGGGATCAAGCTTGACGACGTCGGCAACCGTGCCCAGCGCGACCAGATCGAGCAGTGTGGCAAGATTGGGTTCGGCACGCTCTGCCGTAAACCAGTTGCGGCGGCGCAGTTCGGCGCGCAGGGCGAGTGCTACATAGAACATCACGCCGACGCCGGCCAGATGTTTACTCTCAAAACTGCAGCCGGGCTGGTTTGGATTGACGATGACTTCGGCAGTGGGCAGCGTGTCACCGGCCAGATGGTGGTCGGTGACCAGTACGGTCATGCCCAGTGCCTGCGCGGCGGCCACGCCTTCGACGCTGGCGATGCCGTTGTCCACCGTGATCAGGATGTCGGCTTCGAGTCTGGCGACTTCGGCCACCACGCTGGGCGAAAGTCCGTAGCCATGCACCACGCGGTCCGGCACGAAGTAATGTACGTCACGTGCGCCGAGCATGCACAGCGCGCGCACGCCGACGGCGCAGGCGGTGGCACCGTCACAATCGTAATCGGCAACAATGACCATGCGTGCGTTGGCTTCGATGCCGTCTGCCAGCAATTGCGCGGCTTCGTGGATACCCTTGAGTCCTTCGGGCGGCAGCAGGGTGGAAAGATCCGTTTTCAGCTCTGCGACCGAAGTGATGCCGCGTGCGGCGTACAGACGGGCGAGCAGTGGATGCAGGCCGGTTTCACTGAGGCGACGGACAATGGCTGGTGCGGCGGAACGCTGGATCAGGTGGGTCATCGGGTGGTTTCGGGGGAATTGAGTGGCGCGGCTTGCAAATACGGCGTCAGCAGATTCTGGGTGAGTGGCTGGCGCCAGAAGCTGTAGCGTGTCCGGGCCGTCAAGGCTGCGCTCAGCAGGCACTTGTCGGAAGGTGCCAGAAGTGTGAGTGCATGGATACGCCGGCGCTGCCAGGCGGTATAGAGCGGCTGGATGAGTTCGGTGTCGAGACTTTGCAAGGCACGCAGCCAGCCGGTGAAGTCCCCCGCCAGCGCAGCTTCTTGCAGACGCAGGTCTACCCACCAGGTGTGGCCGGAAACGCCTTGCGCTGGTGTGCCGGCAGTCCCCGGCGTGAGGGCTTGTGCGCCAGCTGCTGCCGCCAGCCCGCGAACCAGCGGATCCTCACTGACGATACGCCGGGCCGGCGCGTGCAAGGCGCTGTTTTGTGTTCCTGCCTGGCCCCAGAACCACAGGCCGTTGGCGCCGAGCTGGCCACGTTCGCTGCGCGCCTGATTGACGGGATGGTTGTAGAGCAGGATCTGGATCGCATTGGCGATGCGGTTCCATTCGGAGGCGGCTTCGCCTTCTGGCGGGAAGAGCGAGACGGGCCGACCCCGCACGTCGCCCAGTGGATGAAAGCGGGCGGCAACCTGCGCACGGGCGAGCAGATACCAGCGCTGCGGATCCACCGCATGAAACTGGCCCAGTTCGGCAAATTCGGTGTTCAGGCTGGCGATCAGTGCAGCGACTTCATCGGCTTGCAGGGCCAGCTCGTCGGGCCCGCGCAGGAGTAGCGCATCGCGCGAAAAAGCCAGTGAGACCGGGTCGGCGCAAAGGATGCTTGCGTTCGCCGGAACCGCCGGGAAATCCGCCTCGCCGGCTGCGCGCAGGGCGCCCCAGGACGGATCTTGTGCGCCAAATTGCGCGGCCAACCAGCTCATCAACGGGATGCCGGCTTGTTGCAGGCGTTGCCCGCGCCCGAGAAGAGCGGCCAGACCGGGCAGTTTCAATTCGCCCAGCGCAGCCGTGATGCCGTGGCCGGGCCAGGTCAGACCGGGCAGGACGCAGGTGACCTGACAAACCTGGCGGGGCTGGGCGCGCGGGCCCATGGACGGGTGGAAGCTCACGAGATTCTTGCTTGAAATTGGCGGCGTGGGGTGCGTCTGAGGCCGGGGCAGTGTAGCATTGCCGCGCCATGAAATTTCCTCTCCTAGTCGGCCTGCGTTATGTCCGGGCCAAGCGTCGCAATGCCTCCGGCGGCGGCTTCATATCCTTCATTTCCTTTGCTTCGATGGCGGGTATCGCGCTGGGCGTGATGGCGCTGATCGTGGTGCTGTCGGTCATGAACGGCTTCCAGGAAGAACTGCGCAACCGCATCCTGGGGGTCGCGGCCCACGCGCAGATCCAGGCTTTTGACGGTGATCTGCAGAACTGGCAGGCCTACGCGACCGAGGCCGGCAAACGCCCCGATGTGCTGGCCGCCGCGCCTTTCGTACAGCAGCAGGCCATGTTCTCGATGGATCAGACGGTGCGCGGCAGCGTGATTCGCGGCATCGATCCGGCGCTGGAAGACAAGGTTGCGGATTTCGCGAAGTTCATGAAGGCCGGCGAGCTTGCTGATCTTCAGCCGGGTGGGTTTGGCGTGATCCTGGGCAAGGAACTGGCGGGCGCGCTGGGCGTGCGCAAGGGCGACAAGGTGACCCTGATTGCGCCGCAAGGGCTGGTGACGCCTGCTGCGGTGCTGCCACGCGTGAAGCAGTTCGTTGTGGTCGGCATCTTCGAAGCCGGCATGTTTGAATACGATTCGGGGCTGGCGCTGATTCATATCAAGGATGCGCAAGTGCTCTATCAGATGGGGGATGGGGTGTCCGGCGTCCGTTTGCGCCTGAAGGAACTGTTCCAGGCTCGCCGGGTGGCCAGCGAGCTGTCCTCGCTGCTCCCTCCAGAGGTTTATGTCAGCGACTGGACCCAGAGCCACGCGAATTTCTTCCGTGCGGTGCAGATGGAAAAGACCGTGATGTTCATCATCCTGTCGCTGATTGTGGCGGTGGCGGCCTTCAACATCGTCTCGGCACTGGTCATGGCGGTGCAGGACAAACGGGCGGATATCGCAATCCTGCGCACGCTGGGGGCGAGTCCGGCGTCGATCATGGGAATTTTTGTGATCCAGGGCGCGACCATGGGCTTGATCGGGCTCGGGGCTGGCAGTCTGGGCGGCGTGCTGCTGGCCAAGAACATCAGTACCGTGGTGCCATGGATAGAACGGACTTTCCACGTGCAATTCCTGGCCAAGGATGTGTATTACATCTCGGATCTGCCCTCTCAGTTGCTGTGGGGGGATGTCATCGGTGTGCTTGGCGTGGCTTTTGTACTGACCGTGGTGGCTACGCTTTACCCGAGCTGGCGCGCTTCGCGCATCAATCCGGCGGAGGCCCTGCGCTATGAGTAATGCTGAAGAAGTGGATTTTGTGTTGCAGGCGGACGGGCTGTCCAAAACCTATGGCAGCGGCGCGACCGCAGTGCGGGTGTTGCAGGATGTCAGCCTGAGTGTTGGCGTCGGTGAGACCTTGTCCATCGTGGGCTCCTCGGGTTCGGGCAAGAGCACTTTGCTGCATCTGCTCGGTGGTCTGGATGTGCCAAGTGCTGGCAGCGTCGAACTGCTCGGGCGCCCACTGACCAGGATGGGCGAAGCCGAGCGTGGCCGCATGCGCAATCAGGCGATGGGCTTCGTCTATCAGTTCCATCATCTTTTGCCGGAATTCACCGCGGCAGAAAACGTGGCCATGCCACTGATCATTCGGGGCATGCCGGCAGCGCAAGCGCATGCGCGTGCGGTCAAGATGCTGGATGCGGTAGGGCTGGGACACCGGGTCGAACATACGCCGGGTGAATTGTCCGGCGGGGAGCGTCAGCGCGCAGCCATTGCCCGCGCACTGGTGACCGAGCCGCGCGTACTGCTGGCGGATGAACCGACCGGCAATCTTGATCGCCAGACCGCAGCGACCGTTTTTGATCTGATGCTGGATCTGAACCGCCGTTTGGGGACTGCGCTGATCATCGTGACCCACGATCCAGAACTGGCGCGGCGTGCGGCACGCGTGTTGGGCTTGCGCGACGGGGTCCTGCAGGATCAGGCGTGAGTGGCAAGGGCTGAAGATGCTGTCTTCAGCCCCTGATCTGGGGTGTTTTTTCAGTCGCCAAGAATCCCGTACCAGCCAAAGCCGATACTGAAGGCGCGCGAATCCTGTGCGCCTGCCACACGCGAAGCGGTGAAGTCGATCCCGAGTTTTTCCGGAATGGCCCACAGGCGCAGCCCGGTGGCTTGGGTAGTGCCTGCACGCTGGGTATTCTGTGCTTCGACAAAGAACAGCACGCGTTCATGCGGCGTATAGGTCAGTGCCAGGTTGGCGAGGCGTGCGCTTTGGTGCGCGATGCGGTCGCGTGCGGTTCCCAGATTGGCGTGAGCATTGAAACCTGCGCCAATGTCCCAGCTGGCCAGTGCCAGCGCACCGTTTTCCGAGGCTTGCCAGCCATCGTGTTCATCTTCGCCAGCCGGGCTGAGTTTGCTGCGTCCGGTCCAGGCTTTGGCGCCCAGACCAACCGGGCCGAACTTGAAGATCTCGGGCGCCCATTTCAAGGCCAGCGTCTGGCTGTTCTCCTTTTGTGCTTCAGGCAACTTGTTCCAGCCGAATTCGACGCCGAGCTCGAATTCACCCAGGCCACAGGCCGGGGAGGCTACCCAACCGCGTGAGTCGTGGCTGCGTTCGCGCCAGGCTTCGAACTGGCATTGCTTGTCACCGACCGTACCGGCGTCGTCGGTTCCGAGTGGTCGTCCGGCCAGTGCGGGAAGGCTTGGCAGCATGAAAGCAATCAGGACAAGTGCTTTTTTCATGGGAGAAAGTCTCGATAGGAAGTTTCAGTCAGCATAGTTTGTGTAAATGCAAACCATTCTCAGTTGATCAAGAACAAAAAACCATGATTCAAAGAGGGGTTCGATTCTTTTTGCGGACTTTCCAGGCGTGCCGCAGATGAATTTCCCATAAGCCCTTTACGCCGAAATAGCTGAGTCCGGCGAGCAGCAGGGCAAGCAGTGGCAGACCGATCAGCAGGGGGTGACCAAGCGCGAAGAGCCAGTGCGTCCAGGCGTCCAGGGTTGCGCCCAGTGCTTGCCAGTCCGGTTCTGGCGGCAAGACAAAGTGCGCTTCGCTACGGGTTACAAAACGGCCAATCATGAACGCTGCCATATACAGCGGCACGATTGTCAGCGGATTGGAAAACAGGGTGCCCAGCAAAGCCAGTGGCAGGTTTGCGCGCAGGACAATGCACAGGATTGCAGCCCCCGGCATTTGCAGGGGGCCGGGAATCAGGCTGCAAAAGAGGCCGATGGCAACGCCCAGCGCAGCAGAGTGACGATTCAGATGCCATAAGCGTGGATGCAGCAGGGAGTTGCCGAGCAAAGCAAAAACCTTTTGCTTGCACAAAGTATCGGGGTGAGGCAAATGGCGGCGGATGAACTTGCGCATGCCTGGTCACGTAGCAGGGTGGATAGGACGGCTGGCTGGCAATGAGGGTAGGACAATCCTACACGCGAAAGGTGCTGGCGATAATCCGCGCATGCCCTTACTCATCCTCTCCTTCGCCGCAGGCGTCTGGCTATGTCAGCAGCAGGCCGTGTTGTTGGCGTGGTTCATTCCGTTGTCGGGCAGTCTGGTTTGTCTGCTCGCTGCGTTTGGTCTGATCCGGCGTTTCGGGCGCAGTGCCCTGATTCTGCTGTCGGCCAGCGCCTTTCTGGCGGGGCTTGCTTACGCGGGTGGGCGCGCCGAATGGCGTCTTGCGGATCGCCTTGCGGAAGCGCTTGAGGGCCAGGATGTCGAAGTGCTGGGCCGCGTAGCCGATCTGCCTCAAAGCTTTGAGCGTGGTATTCGCTTTCAATTCGATACCCTGGCCGCACCCGCCGGAATTCCCGAAAGACTGGCGCTGACCTGGTATGCGCGTGGCAACACAGTGGCCGCGGGCGGCGAATCCTCAGGCTTCCCCGTACTGCATGCCGGTGAGCGTTGGCGTTTGACCGTTCGCCTGCGGCAGCCGCATGGCAGCATCAATCCGCACGGCTTCGACTATGAAGCGTGGATGTTCGAACGTGGGGTCGGTGCGACCGGCTACGTCCGTCCTCAAGCAGGCAACACACGGCTGGCGATTCGCGATGCGGCGCCGATGGCCCATATCGACCACTGGCGCGAAACCATCCGGGCGCGGTTCCAGCGGGTGCTGCCGGATTCTCCCTGGCGTGGTGTGCTGGTCGCGCTGGTAGTGGGGGATCAGGCGGCTATCCCCAAGGATCAGTGGCTGCTATTTCGCCAGACAGGCGTTACACATCTGATGTCGATATCCGGTTTGCATGTCACCTTGATCGGGGCGCTGGCCGCTTTCGCCGTGGGGGGGCTGTGGCGGCGCGTGCCCGCACTTGCATTGCGGTTGCCGGCACAAAAAGCGGCCGTACTGGCTGGCGCGTTAGCGGCGGCAGCATATGTGCTGCTGGCTGGATGCGGGGTGCCTGCCCAGCGTACGCTGTACATGCTTGGCGTGGCCGCACTCGGCCTCTGGCTGGGGCGTGGCGCCGGCGCGGTGCGGGTGATGACGCTGGCCTTGTTGCTGGTGCTGTTGATTGATCCCTGGGCTGTGCTGGCCGCAGGATTCTGGCTTTCGTTTGGCGCGGTCGGAGCCTTGCTGTTGATGGTCAGTGCAAATCCCGGCACGGCAGGTCGCTGGCATTGGCTGTGGACATGGTTGCGCGCGCAATGGGCGGTGACCTTGCTGACGCTGCCGGTACTGCTCGGGATTTTCCAGCAGTTCTCGCTGGTCTCGCCCCTGGCCAATGCATTGGCCATTCCGCTGGTGAGCATGCTCATCACGCCGCTGGCTTTGCTGTTCGCGCTGCTGCCACTGCCTTCCCTGGCAGAGTTTGCCAACTGGTTGATGGGGTGGCTGATGAGTTTTCTGCAATGGTGTGCAGCACTGCCTCTGGCTTTGTGGCAACAGGCAGCACCACCACCCTGGCTGGTACTGGTCTGCTGTGTGGTCGCGCTGTGGGCTTTGTTGCCGCGTGGCGTGCCGGGGCGTTGGGTGGGCTTGCTGAGCTTTGTTCCCTTGCTGGTCTGGGGGCCGCCGCGGCCGCTACCCGGGTCGGCCCTGTTGACCGTGCTTGATGTGGGGCAGGGGCTGGCTGTGCATGTGCGCACGGCCCGGCATGAATTGCTGTTCGATACCGGGCCGCAGTATTCACCCGAGAGCGATGCCGGTCAGCGCATCGTGGTGCCCTACCTGCGTGCCGAAGGCGTGGCACGTCTCGATATGCTGATCGTATCGCACGATGATATGGATCACGCTGGCGGTGCGGATTTGGTCCTGGCGGAATACCCGGTGCGCGAGTGGCGCGGCAGCCTGCCGGATGACAATCCGCTATTGGCTGCGCGCGTGCCCTATCAGCGCTGCTTGCGTGGGCAATCCTGGGAATGGGATGGCGTACGCTTCGAAATGCTGAACCCCACTTCCGAATGGGTCGGGCGTGGCAATGACGGCTCCTGCGTGCTGCGGGTGAGCAATGCGACTGCTGCCGTCTTGCTGACCGGCGATGTGGAAGTCGCCGCTGAAAACGCAATGCTGGCGAGCCTGCCCGATCAGCTCAAGGCCGATGTGATCGTGGCACCGCACCATGGCAGCCGCAGTTCATCGCAAGAGGCCTTCGTCTCGGCCGTCGGTGCGCAGCATGTGGTTTTCACTGCGGGTTACCGGAATCGTTACCACCATCCCGCCCCCGAGGTACTCACGCGCTATCTGCACAGCGGGGCGCAGGCCTATCGTTCGGATGGCGATGGTGCCGTGCGCTTCGATCTTGCCCAGGATGGATTGCGGGTGAGTCGTGCGCGGGTGGAGCAGGCACGCTACTGGCATGATCGTACTTACTGACGCGCGCTTGCGCCGCACAGATCCCTGGGGCATGCTTGCCCAATCATTTATCCGTACGCATCCACCATGAATTTCTTCAGCTTCTTCACCAAGTTTTTCTGGGCCGACTGGCTTGCGCTGGGCTGGTTCCTGTTGTGCTGGTTCGGGTACGAACGGCTGGTGGAAAAAGGCTGGAAGGGGCATTCCACGCTGCTCGTCGAAGGCCATCGCCTGCGTGTGCAATGGGCGCGACAGATGCTCACGCGCGAGAACCGCATCGTCGATTGCGCCCTGGTCAGCAACCTGATGGGCAGCGTCAACTTCTACGCCAACACCTCGATCTACATCATTGCCGGTCTGTTCGCGACACTCGGCGCGCTGGACCGCTTTCTCGACACAGCTGCCGAACTGCAGTTTGCGCGCAGTTTTTCGCGCGAGGCCATGGAGCTCAAACTCGTGCTGCTGATCGCGATCTTCGTGGTGGCGTACTTCAAATTCACCTGGGCGCTGCGCCAGTTCAACGTGCTCTCGATCACCACCGGGGCGGTTCCTCCCAGGGGCTCCGATCCTGCAACGCTGGAACGTTTCGCGCAAAAACATGCTGCGGTGAACACCTGTGCGGGAGACGATTTCAACCGCGGCCTGCGCGCCTACTATTTCGGTCTGGCCGTACTCGCCTGGATGCTCTCGCCTTGGCTATTCATTTTTGCCACGGCAGTGGTTGTGTACGTGCAGGCACGTCGCGAGTTCGATTCGCCGGTGCTGCGGGCCTTGCGTGATGTGGATGAGATGGGTGAGTAAAAAAGTGGTTGCGGCAGAAGGCGGCCAGGAGCGCCAATCATCGTTGCTGCCCAGCGGCCATATGAATGACCGCTGTACTTTGATACCTGCTGGATGGCAATTCACACTACTCGGCCCAAGCGGATGGAGAAGTTATTGTCCGTGAACGACCGCTGCACAACGGGTGCAGCCCATCGCTTCTGCGAGGCCGAGCTCACACTACTCGCACCAAGCAGTCGTTGGGTTTCGCTGTGCTTCCGTTTCATGTTGGAATAGACAGCACACTTGAATTTTGGCTCAACGGCGCGTTTCCGGTATCGCATACCAACTGCGCTCATACGGACTAATAGGGAGGACTTGCTATGGCATTTCTGAAAGGACTGGACGATCTGCAGAGAACTTTGGCGGAGGCGCAGAGAGCGCTTGAGGCCGTCAACGGCGAGCTCGGAACATTGTCCTTCAATCCAGAGGATCCAGAGAGTGTCGAGGCGGCAATCGCTGAGTCCGAGCGGTTGGTCGACGAACGATTGAGCAAGTACGCCAACAACTCAATCGTCGGTCCGCTGATCGTTCAGATGAAGGACTCGTTCAGGACTGCCGTGATCGAGAAGGCAGCCGAGGCACGGCTGAAAGGAGAAGCGTCAGATGGCGAATAGAGAGGTCCTGTTTAAACGGATCAACAATGCCTTGTTCGACATGCAGGCGGCAACATCGCAGACCTTCGAGCAGCACTTCCTGACCTACGCCCGACTTTTTTCGGATTCTTCCCTGCAACTCCTGAATCAAAAGCTAACGGCGAATCTAGATGTAGAGCGTTTTCTGGAAGCTAGTTCAAAGTTGCAAGGCCGCATGGGGGGGCGGCGCGTCTCGCTTGGCCTGAAAACGCGGACGAGGTACTCGGCCTGCAGTGGCTATTGGTTCAAAAGTTCGCGCGTGAACCGCGAGGTCTGTTGAACTTCGCGCACACATACTACACGGTAGGGCGCAACCTCACTGGTGAGCTGCATAGCCTCACACGTCAGTTGCTGATCCCGTTTGCCCGCGACTACAAGGACTATGTGATTGCCATGGAGCAATCGGAAGTGGCCGAGTCCGTGAGCAGCGTTGCGGATGGCATCGGAAGTCCCCCTGCTCATATCACGTACCACATCAACGGAAACAACGCTCGAGTGAACCACCAGTCGATCGACAACTCGATCAACTCGGTGACGATCAACAGCACTGTGATGAACTACGTCCGGGAGCTACGCGACGAGATTCAAAGGGCTCCGCTCTCCGAGGATCAGCGCGGCTCAGCAATGGACTTGGTTGACGAGGTCGAGGAACAGATCGTGTCTGGAAAACCCAAACGTGCGATCTTGGCCGCGCTTGTGGCGTCGCTGCCAGCCATAGACTCGATCACGTCGATTAGCAACAACCTGCTCGAAGCTCTGAAGACGACTGGGATGCTGTGATCGTCAAGATGCCCGCCGCGCCACAAGGCCGTAACCCGGAATACATGCCCAAATCGTAGGGCGGAAAAGCGAAGCGCCTTCCGACTTCTGGAGCGCTTCACGACCGCCCTTGTTGTCTGTACCGCTAAGCGTCGGAAGACGCCTGCAGCTTTTCCGACCTACTGCCGCTACGATCCGAACGGCCGCGTCCCCAGAGTCCGAGCCAGGTAGGGCGGGTCAATGAAATGACCCGCGCGGACAAACCGTCCGAATCGGGATGATGGTTGTTGCGGGGCTGGATGGTGCTGCGCGGGGAATTTTGTGTGGCGGCGGGATGTGTGCCATCACGCGCGGGTTATGCCTTCGGCTAACCCGCCCTTGCGCCTGAACATCCGCTTCTGGATTTTCCGACTGGCCGCATCGGGTCGCCAGCTGCCTGCATGAAAACTTCCCCGCAGTGTTGCGCTCCGGAATATTTTTCCGCAGGGCAGATCCGGGCGCTTACTTGGGGTCGAGCTTGATCGATGCCGAGTTGATGCAATAGCGCTGGCCTGTGGGGGCTGGTCCGTCATCGAAGACGTGCCCCAGGTGGGCGCCGCAGTGCTGGCAGACGACTTCGATGCGGTACATGCCGTGGCTGAAATCCTCGATTTGCCCGACATTTTCGGGAACGGCTGCGCTGTGAAAGCTGGGCCAGCCGCAGCCCGCGTCGAATTTCGCGTCCGATTCGAAGAGTGGCGCGCCGCAGCAGCGGCAGCGGTATTCGCCTTTGCTCCACACATTCCAGTATTCGCCACTAAACGGGGCTTCAGTGCCTTTCATGCGGGTAACGCGAAACTGTTCGGGGTCCAGCATTTCGCGCCATTCGGCGTCGGTCTTTTGGATTTTTGTGGTCATGGCGGCTCTCTGTCGGGTATTGCTGATTTCAGGTGATGTCAGTCATCTTGTCCCGGCGGCAAGTATTTTTGGCAGGGTGTCCAGATCGTCGCATACAAACAGAACCGCCGCTTACTGTGGATAACACGGATGTGCCGGGCTCTGGCGTGCGGCGCGCAGGTACGCGCTGCATGCCGGTAATCCCTGAGAAGCGGGTTGCAACGGGCAGGTGTGTGTTTGGCAAACCTGCCCGTCGTTTTCAGCCAGCCTTTTTCTCGGGGATCAGGCGGATGGAAGCGGAGTTGATCCGGTAGCGCAGTCCGTTCGGCAGCGGGCCGTCATCGAAAACAAAGCCCAGATGTGCGCCGCAGTGGGCGCAGGCGGCTTCGACGCGATAGCTGGCGTGGCTGAAATCTTCGATCTGCTCGACGTTTCCGGCGGTGGCAACGCTATGGAAGCAGGGGTGACCGCAACCGGCGTCGAACTTGGCGTCCGAGTGGAACAGTTCGGCGCCGCAGCAGCGGCAGTGATAGGCGCCTTTCTCCCAGGTGTTCCAGTAATTTCCGGCGAAGGGACGTTCAGGGCCTTTCAGGCGGGCGATCCGGAATTCCTCGGGGTCGAGTTCTTCGCGCCATTGGGCTTCGGGCTTTTCAATCGTGTGAGGCATGTTGGTTTCCTCCACTCAGGTTGAAGAGATTCAGCGTCTCCTGTTCCTGTTACGGCATATTCGGGCGGCTTTGAAGGGGTTGATCCGGTATAATCGCGCCTCCCTCAGACCGGGTTTTGCCGGTTCCAATCCAGAGTGCCTTCCATGTCCGACATCCTCAGCCTTCGCGGCGCACCGGCCTTCTCGGCTTCGCGCTTGTCCCGCTTTTCCGAATCCCTGACCAGCGCTGGCGTGAAGCTACGCGGGCTGGCTGCAGAATTCTGGTATTTCGTGGAAGTCAAAGAAGCGCTGTCGGCGCAGGAACTGGAGCGTCTGGTCGATCTGCTTGATGCGCGCTCGGCCACGGCCGCTGCGCCCACCGGCACGAATCTGCTGGTGACGCCGCGCCTGGGCACGATCTCGCCGTGGTCCTCGAAGGCCACAGACATCGCCCACAACTGTGGTTTCGCCAAGATCGTGCGCATCGAGCGCGGCATCCAGTTCTCGCTGGATGGCACATTCGCCCGCGAAGTCGTGCTGCCGCTGCTGCACGACCGCATGACCGAGTCGGTGCTCGATTCGGTGGACGCTGCCGCCGGCCTCTTCGCCCACTATGCGCCGCAGCCGCTGACCAGCGTCGACATCCTTGCCGGTGGCCGTGCCGCGCTGGTCGTTGCCAATACCGAACTGGGTCTGGCCCTGTCGGAAGACGAGATCGATTATCTGGTCGAGAATTTCAGCAAGGTGAATCGCAACCCGACCGACGTCGAGCTGATGATGTTCGCGCAGGCCAATTCCGAGCACTGTCGCCACAAGATCTTCAACGCGGACTGGATCATCGACGGCCGCAAGGAAGCGAAGTCGCTCTTCGGCATGATCAAGGACACCCACAAGGCGCACCCGGAAGGCACCATCGTCGCCTACGCCGACAATGCTTCCATCATCGAAGGTTTCGAGATCGACCGTTTCTATCCGGATGGCGAAGGCCAGTGGACGTACCGCAAGGAGCTGACCCACATCCTCGCCAAGGTGGAAACCCATAACCACCCGACCGCGATCTCGCCTTTCCCCGGTGCATCCACCGGCTCCGGCGGCGAGATCCGCGACGAAGGCGCCACCGGTCGCGGTTCGCGCCCGAAAGCCGGGTTGGCGGGCTTCACGGTGTCGAACCTGAACATTCCGGGCGCCACCCAACCTTGGGAAAAGCAATACGGCAAGCCCGAGCGCATTGCGTCCGCTTTGGATATCATGATCGAAGGCCCGCTCGGCGCGGCCGCCTTCAACAACGAATTCGGCCGCCCGAACCTGACCGGCTATTTCCGCACCTTCGAGCAGGAAGTCGAAGGCGAAGTGCGCGGCTATCACAAGCCGATCATGATCGCCGGCGGCCTCGGCAGCATTCAGGCTGAGCAATCCTTCAAGACCAAATTCGCCCCCGGCACGCTGCTGATTCAGCTTGGCGGCCCCGGCATGCTGATTGGTCTGGGCGGCGGTGCTGCGTCCTCGATGGCGACCGGCAGCAATGCGGTCGATCTGGACTTTGCCTCGGTGCAGCGTGGTAACCCGGAAATGGAACGCCGCGCGCAGGAAGTCATCGATGCTTGCTGGCAGCTCGGCGACAAAAATCCGATCCTCGCCATGCACGACGTGGGCGCGGGTGGCTTGTCCAACGCCATGCCGGAGCTGGCGGACTTTGCTGAACTCGGCGCGCATTTCGAGCTGCGCAATGTGCAGATCGAAGAGCCGGGCATGAGCCCGCGCGAGATCTGGTCGAACGAATCGCAGGAGCGCTACGTGTTGGCGATTGCGCCGGAGTCGCTGCCCCTGTTCGAATCCTTCTGCGCCCGCGAGCGTTGCCCGTTTGCGGTGGTCGGCACGGCGACCGGCGATGGCCGCCTGCAGGTGACTGACAGCCACTTTGGCAATCACGCGGTCGACATGGATATGCAGGTGCTGCTCGGCAAGCCGCCGAAGATGACCCGCGACGTGGCTACGCGCCCGATCTATCTGCCGCCGTTTGACGTGTCGGAGATCGACGTGTCGGAAGCCGCGCTGCGCGTGCTGCGCATGCCGGCCGTGGCGAGCAAATCTTTCCTGATCACCATCGGCGACCGCTCGGTGGGCGGCCTGACCGCGCGCGACCAGATGGTCGGCCCCTGGCAGACTCCGGTGGCGGATGTGGCTGTGACGGCGATGAGCTTCCACGGCTATAACGGCGACGCCTTCGCCATGGGCGAGCGCACGCCGCTGGCTTGCGTGAATCCGGCTGCTTCGGGCCGCATGGCGGTGGGCGAGTCCATCACCAATCTGCTGGCTGCCGACATTGCTGACATCGGCGACGTGAAGCTCTCCGCCAACTGGATGGCCGCTTGCGGTCAGCGCGGCGAAGATGCGCGCCTGTTCGATACGGTCAAGGCCGTGTCCGAATTCTGTATCGGCGCCGAGCTGTCGATTCCGGTCGGCAAGGATTCGCTGTCGATGCGCACCACCTGGAAAGAGGGTGAGGAAGCGAAGTCCGTCACCTCGCCGCTGTCGATGATTTCCACCGCCTTCGCACCGGTGCAGGACATCCGCAAGACCCTCACGCCTCAGCTGAAGATCGAGGAGGGCGTCGAGACCGAACTGGTGCTGGTTGATCTGGGCCGCCAGAAACATCGCCTCGGCGGTTCGGTGCTGGCCCAGGCCTACAACTCGGTGGGCGAGCAGGCGCCGGATATCGACGCCGCCACGCTGAAAGCCTTCTTCAATGGCGTGACCGCCCTCAAGCAGGATGGCCTGCTGCTGGCCTACCACGACCGCTCCGACGGCGGCCTCTTCGCGACTCTGGCCGAGATGGCCTTCGCTTCGCGCTGCGGCCTCTCCATCGAGCTGGATTCGGTGTGCTACGACGACATGCTCTCCGATGTGGATGGCAGCGAGAAGCGTCCGGACATGCTCAAGGGTCGCTTCACGGACCGCGTGTTCGGCGCACTGTTTGCCGAAGAACTCGGCGCCGTGGTGCAGATCCGCCGCAGCGACCGCGAGCGCGTGCAAACCATGCTGCGTGAAGCCGGGCTGGGTGCGGAAACCCACTTCATCGGCTTCCCGAATGATCGCGGCGCCTTGCGCATCCGTCGCAACGCCAAGACCGTGTTCGAAGCTGATGTTCATGAGCTGCTGCAGGTCTGGTCTGAGGTTAGCCACGAAATCGCGCGCATCCGTGACGACGCGACGAGCGCCGATCAGGAATTCGCCGCGCTGGCCGACAAGGCCGATCCGGGCCTGTCCGTGTCACTGAGCTTCAACGCCGCCGAAGATGTGGCTGCGCCGTATATTGCCAAATCGAGCGCACGTCCCAAGGTGGTGATCCTGCGCGAGCAGGGCGTGAATTCGCAGAACGAGATGGCCTCGGCTTTCGAGGCAGCTGGCTTTGCCCCGTTTGACGTGCACATGTCGGATCTGATGGCGGGCCGCGTGAATCTGGCGGACTTCCATGGTCTGGCCGCTTGCGGTGGTTTCTCGTATGGCGACGTGCTGGGTGCGGGGCAGGGCTGGGCCAAGTCCATCCTGTTCAACGACAAGCTGCGCGAACAGTTCTCGGCCTTCTTTGGCCGCAGCGACACCTTCGCGCTGGGCGTGTGCAACGGTTGCCAGATGATGAGCAACCTCGCCGAGATCATCCCGGGTGCAGATGCCTGGCCGCGCTTCCAGCGCAACCGCAGCGAGCAGTTCGAAGCGCGCACTGCGCTGGTCGAGGTGCTGGAGTCGCCGAGCATCCTGCTGGCCGGCATGGCTGGCAGCCGCATGCCCATCGTGGTCAGCCACGGCGAAGGTCGTGCCGACTTCGCGCTGCATGGCGATCAGACTCAGTTGCAAAATCAGGCGCTGGTTTCGCTGCGCTTCATCGCCAACAACGGCGAAGTGGCGAGCAGCTACCCGGCCAATCCGAACGGCTCGCCCGCCGGTATCACCGGTCTGACCACGCCGGACGGTCGCTTCACGATCATGATGCCACACCCGGAACGCTGCCGCCGCACGGTGCAGATGAGCTGGGCGCCGGCTACGCTGGGTGAAGATTCGCCGTGGATGCGCATGTTCCGCAACGCGCGGGTCTGGCTGGGCTGATTCAGCCGGAAATCATCAAAAGGCGAGCTTGCGGGCTCGCCTTTTTGTTTCAGGAATCATTGTTTCCTGGGCAGGACGGGCCAGATCAGGCGGTCGATGCTGTTGAGCGTGGTGGGCTGCTCGGTGCCAAGCAGTTTGCTCATGGCGATGATTTCCTGCGTATTGAAGCGGGTTGCCGGTAGTTGAGCAACTACATTGGCATAGCCACCGCCGCCGTAGGCCCGTTCGGCACGCAGCATGACGGAAAGGGCCAGTTCAGTCTCAGGCTTGCCTTCGAGTTCGGGGTAAGGCCAGGTTTCCGGCTTGGCTGCAAACTGAGCCAGATAGTTGATTGCGTTCTTGATCCCCCGCGTGGTATTGCGCCGTTTCCACACATCTACCTTGAGCTGCTCGCCATAGCGCGCGAGGTTTTCCATCGCATCGAGGTTGAACGCGGAATAGTGAAACGGCGTGGTGCGTTCCAGTTCCGCGTATTGCTTGCCTTCTGCGGAAACCTGAGCCGCGATGCGCAGATCCTGCGCACGCAACACGGCCTGTCTGGCAGTCTTCAGGTCACCGGCAAACAAGGCGTAATTGGCGATCTGCATGTCGTAGTAAGTGCCGTGATTGTTGAACGCGTTGTATTCTTCGATGCCGGTCTCGCTGGTCAACATCCAGGTACCGAAATCCTTGAACCAGGTCTTCAGTTCGGAGACTTCCGCTGGCGTCAATATGCCGGCAGGTTCGATCAGGGCTACTGCATCGATCACCATCCAGAAGTTGCGCGTGTCGATCAGGCCGGTACCACGCCCATCCACACGCCCCATGACGGCCTGGCCGAAGCGCAGGTTCGGGTTCATGCGGGTCTTCGGGTCAAGGAACCATGTCCGGATGAACGCTGCCGTTTTTTCGGCATAGCGCTTGTCGCTGCTGAAGTAGTAAGCCAGCGAGAGGTTTTGGGTACCCAGACACATGATCTGCATGCGGACGGAATCACTGTCGCCGTTCTTGGCGGAAGGATTGAATTTGCCGTCCTTCTGGATGTAGGGCAGGCCATCCGCCTTGGATGGGTCTGGCCACCAGTAAGGTGCCAGACTCATGTAATCGTGCTTGTCACCGCTGGCCGGGACGATCTTCTTGTAAGTCACGGACTCTGGTGCGACCTTGAGTAACGCCTGAGCATCCTCCATCAACTTGGCATACGCCGGGCGTAACCCCGGGTCTTCTGCAGCAATCCGCTGTTTGGCGTATTCAAGATAGGCCGCATCCATGGTGATGACCTGGGGTGCTGCAAAGGCATGGCCATTGATGCCCAGGGCACAGGCCGCGATGGCTGCAAAGTAAGTGAGAGGGGATCGTGCGCGCATGGTGTCTCCATGGTTTGGGTGGACGACCGGAAGCGTTCATGAAGCCAGACGCACCGGATCTGTATTTCTAGGTTAAACGATTACCTTGGCGTTTTGCAAGCTTCGCAGACAAGGTTGTGAGAAAGTTGATGCGCAGGAATCGGCAGAAACGGCTGCTGCTCGAAAAATACCCCTTGGTCGGTGTGCGCAAGCGGGATGCCTCCGCTTACACTCGGGGGCAGTCACACGAGGTCGTTTCTGGCGCGTGCTGGCATTCTGCGCAAGCGTTCAATAACGGAGAGTTCAAAATGAAAAAAGCACTTTTTGCAATGACCTTGGGCTTGCTGGCTGCCCCGGTCTTTGCGAACCAATCTTGTGACGAATTGAAAGCCCGGATCGAATCACAGATTCAGGGGCATGGTGTCAAGGCTTACAGTCTGGATATCGTCGCCAAAGGCGAGACCAAGGATGGCAAGGTGGTTGGCACTTGCGAAGGCGGTACGAAGGAAATTGCTTACAAGAAGAAGTGAGTGTTCCTGCTGCCCATGAAAAAAGGACCGCAAGGTCCTTTTTTCATGGCGGAACGAAAGCGCAAGACCCGCGTCAGTGATAGCCCTTGAAGCCCTCCAACAGGACGACACGGGCCTGACGTTGCAGTCCGGGTTCCACATCCACAGAGATCAGGGCCAGCACTTCCTGGTGCGTGAAGTGGGAGGCTATGTCGGCGTAGTCACTCTGGGTAACAAGGATCAGCGGCCGGCTGCTGGGCTCCTCGGTCAGCGGAGTGGTGAGCTGATAGTGATCTGCCGGGTGCGGATGGGGCGCCCAGGCCAGGTGATCAGGGTTCAGGTCGCGCAATTGATAGAGCAGGTGAGCCATCATCGTGCGGTCCTTGGTCAGCAGGATCGCGCCGGGATGTGCCCCCAGTATCGGGCGGACTTGCGCAGCGAGCCTGTCCCAGCCTTTGGCGCGTTTGAGCGGGTCGAGTCTGGCGGGTTGGACTTGCCCGGTCAGCACGAAGTAATCGCCCAGATGGTAGGCCGCAAGCATCACGACAATGTTCAGCCCGAGCGCGGCAATCCACCAGCGCGAGCGAATGCGTGAGAGCTGCACCACGCCGAGCAGCAAGGCCGTGACCAGTGCGGGGGCTGCCCAGTTGCCATTGGCTTCCGAGCGCAGCGCCTGCAGGAAGACGAGCGCGAGCAGGGGCAGGCTGAAACACAGCAGGAACTGGTAGCGGGCATCGCGCCACTTGCGCTGGGCCAATGCCAGTCCGGCGAGAAAGGCCAGTGCGAATCCTGGCCCGAGTGAGCCCGCCTGGGCCGCAAGAAACTCGCCAAGGTTGCCATGCTTGTCATTGAAGCCTTCGACATGCGTGATGTCGGCGGTGTGGCGCAGGGTCGGGAAATCATGTGACCAGTTCCATACAATGTTAGGCAGCACGATCACACAGGCCAGGGCAATTGCAGCCCACAGGCCCGGGTGCGCGAAAATGTGGCGGCGGCGGCGATCCAGCAAGAGATAGAGCATGGCCGAAGCACCGAATGCCGCCATCGTGTATTTGGCCATGATGCCCAGGCCCACCGCAGCGCCCAGCCACAGCCAGTCGCTCATCCGGTCCGATTCGATGGCGCGCAGCAAGAAGAGCATCGCCGCAGTCCAGCAGAACAGCAGCGGCGCATCGGTGGAAACGGCCAGACCGAGTGCCGAGACTATCGGGATCAGCGCGAACGCCACACCGGCACGAAAACCGATACGGACATCGAAGAGCTTCTGGGCAAGCAGGAATAGCATCCAGGCCGTGGCGGGATAAAGCAGCAGGGCGGGGAGTTTCACCGCGAGCAGGCCGTTGCCAAGCAGGCTGGTTGATAGCCAGATGAGCCAAGCAATCAGGGGCGGCTTGGAGAAATAGCCCCAGTCCAGATCCTGCGCCCAGGTCCAGTACTGCGCTTCATCGATGTAGAGCGTTACGCCCAGACGCGGAATCACCCACATGCGATAGACCGTCAGCAGCAGCAGGATGACCAGCAGTAATACAGCCTGTGGCAAGCGCGTCGTCGGTTGGGGCTCCTCGGGCGTGAGGCGGATGCGGGTCCAGTCTTCCATGAATTCAGTGGCTTGTTTGAGTGATTCTATTGGAGATGCTAACCCCTCCTGACATCCCTTTAACAGGGACGGCTGAGGAGGGGCTGAAGGAGGTCGAAGTTTTACTTCATTCGAACCAAAACCACGCCGCCTTCCTTGTACAACACGTCGACCTTCGCATCGGCCGGCAGCCGGTCTATGCGTGTCAGGGCGATCTGGCCCGGTCGGGCCTGTTCGGTGGGTGTGACTTGCCCACGATAGATGGAAAAGCTCGGCGCATGGAAATTCCACAGCACGCCGGGCTCGTTGAATGCGCGTGCGGCAATTCCGGCGCGCTTGACCGGTCCTTGCAGCACTTCACCCAGGAGCGGTGACACGGCCAAGGCAATCAGCAAGGTCTGCAGGATCGCAATCGTCAGCACGCGTGACCAGACCTCTCGCTGCCGGAAGGCCAGCGCCAGCGCCGCGCATAGCACGAGCGCACAGCCCAGGATGTAAGTCAGCGAGCTTGCTGCGGGCACTCTGGTCACTTGCGCCAGGTAATACGCATCCTTGATCCAGCCCGCACTGGCGGCGTGCTGCAACAAGCCGGGCAGCGCGATGAAAGCGATGATCAGGACGAATGCAGGGGCCACTCCCAGCCAGATCGATTTCACCCGTTCGCGATGAATCGCCAGCAGCGCGAACAGCGGCGTGCAGCCATACAGCGCGTAGTGCGGCAGCTTGGTGCCGGAGAGCGAGAAGAACACCGTCACGAAGAGAAACCAGATCCACAGGAAACGCCGCTCCGGCAGCTTCCAGTCCGCTGGCAACTGGCGCACCGCAGCCACCAGCCAGGCCAGCCAGGGCAGCAGCAGGGCCGGGATCATCAGCACGTAATAGAACATGCTGCCGGAATGCCCCTCGAGCGAACCGGAGAACCGCTGCACGTTGT
>JAGTRY010000155.1 GCA_018262235.1 Pseudomonadota bacterium | reverse complement strand
TTCAGTACATGGGGATGACTATTCAAGACGCCGCCCGTGCCTCTGGTGGTACTCCAAATGATGTCGGAAATATCATCCTTGATTCGGACGAGTGTCACATGTGCCTTGAAGCGGAAGGTAACTTCATCAACTACGTAGACGTAGAACTCAAGAGAACTGCGCCTCATCAGCAAGATCAGGAGTTCGACTCCGAAGTGGTATTGGGAGCCTTGAGCATCAATCCTTCAGAGTTGGAACTGGTTCGTAAGCAGAACCATTTTCACACCTACTATGACCACAAGAAGCGGCTCAAGGTCAGCGTTTCTTGCCAATATGATGGTGCCCCTCTCTCGGTCGGTTTTAGCAGCAAGTACTATGGCATGTAGAACATCCGAGAACATTACTCGTCCCTACGCTGGTCTCCCTTTTGTCCGATGAATCCGTGATTCAAACGGTGCCTTGCGCCAGCCGCATGACGGAGCTTGGGGCGACAAGTTGAATGCGGACCGGCGGTGCCTGAACGATCAGCGCTACGCCGAGCGTTGCTGAGCGCGGTGGTGCACTAGCGGATGTCGATCGAGAAGCTGCGCGTATCCGAGTAGCCGTGGGCTTTGACCTTGATGTCGAAATAGATCGTGCCGGAGTCGCTGGGGGCCGTGAAGCGGTAGGTGACCTTGTGATTGTTGTCTGAAAGCGTTTTGCGCAGATTGCTGATGTCGTGTCCGCTGGTGCGGTTCAGATCCCAGTCGATGTCGCCGCCCGAAATCTCGCCGGTACTTGAGGCCCGCGCTTCGATGGTGATTTCGCTGTTGGTGCTTTCGTCTTTGGGGTAACTCAGATCGTTGATGCCGATCCAGGTGTACAGGATCGAAAAGGGATTGTCCGCGCCACCGCCGCAGCCGGCGAGCAGCGACAGGCCAAGGGGCAGGGCGAGGCGGCAGAAGGTCCGGCGGTGCATGAGTATCTTGGGCATGACAGGAATCTCGATGAACGGTGTGACGCGGTCATTTTAGCCCACGGAAAAGGGCAGCATGGGCGAGGTTTCCTGAAGGCTCGCAGACCGGGTCAGACGGTCTTTCCCTTGCGTTTGTCACGCAGGAACATGCCTTTGTCCTCACGTTGTTCAAGCTCGAACAGGTCGGTGGCTTTGAACAGATCGACGAGTTTCTTGTAACCGTAGTTGCGCGAGTCGAACGAGGCCTGGTTGGCGATATGGCTGCCGATGCGGCCGAGTGCGGACCAGCCGTCATCGCCTTCGGCGGCGTGTACGGCGTTGCGCAGCAGGGTGACGAGTTTGGTGTCGCCCTTGAGTTCCTTAGCGCTCCATTTCTTGACGCTCGCCGTGCTGCCGCTGCTGTTCTCCTGCGGGGTCTCTTCGTTGTCGAGATAGAGGAATTTGGAGCAGGCGTTGACCAGCGGTGGCGGGGTCTTGCGTTCACCAAAGCCGACGACCGTTTTGCCATCTGCTTGCAGGCGGGTGGCCAGCGGGGTGAAATCGGAGTCCGACGAGACCAGCGCGAACACGTCAACCTTGCGGGTATACAGCGCATCCATCGCATCGATGACCAGTGCGATGTCCGTGGCATTCTTGCCCTTGGTCAGGTCGAATTGCTGGATAGGCTGGATGGCGTATTCGTGCAGGAGTTTTTCCCAGGAGTTCAGGCGCTCGCCCTTCCAGTTGCCATAGGCGCGGCGGATGCTCACCGTGCCGAAACCCGCGAGTTCGTTCAGGATTACATCGACATGGCTGGCCGGAGCGTTGTCGGCGTCGATGAACAGGGCTACAAAGCGGTCGGTACCATTCATGGGGAGAGTCCTGTCAGGAAGTAGGTGGGCGCTCCCCATTGTAGGCGCATGCCGGGCGCACCGGATCAAGGTGCGGCATTCTTCCTCCGGCGCCGGCGGGCTCAGTCCTCTGGTGCTGGATCGGCTTCTTCGCGCAACGGGGCATCTGCGCGCGGGCCTTCCGCCTTGCGGAGTTCGAGTAGCCGGGCGTGTTCGGCGATCATGGCTTCGCGCGTCTGCGGGGTTTCCAGGCTGACGCGGCCGAGCTTGCCATCGCGATAATCCTGCAGGAAGACCTGGGCGGCTTTTTCCAGATCCAGCGCGCCGCCCTTCAGGCGCATGGCACGGCGCTTGGCGACCGCCTCGATGAGGGCGACGCCATCCAGGCCCTTCACGTCGAAACCGTAGCGCTCGGTGAGTTGTGCCGGGTAACGGGCCAGCAGCAGATCGGCGAGGAAGGTGGCGACCTCTTCATCGATCACCGCATTGCGGCCGATGGCATGGCTGGCGGCGAGCATGAAGCCGTCACTGTCATAGGCGATCTTCGGCCACATCATGCCGGGGGTGTCGATCAGGCTGTGGCGCAGATCGATATCACCCCGGATCTGCGATTTGGTTACCGCGGGTTCGTCACCGACGGCCGAGAGCTTGCGTTTGAGCAGGGCATTCATCAGCGTGGATTTACCGACGTTGGGGATGCCCATGATCATCATCCGCAGTGGTTTGACATTGTCGTTGCGGTGCGGTGCGAGAGTTCGGCACAGGCCGGGCACGCGGGCGACATCGCTGGCCTTCTTGCACGAGAGGGCTACGGCTTTCACGCCGGGCTGGCGGTTGAAGTATTCGAGCCAGGCAGCGGTGGCGGCCGGATCGGCCAGGTCGGCCTTGTTGAGGATCTTCAGGCAGGGGCGCTGGCGATGTGTACGCAGTTCATGGATCAGCGGATTGCAGCTGGCCTGGGGCAGGCGTGCGTCGACGACCTCAATCACGACGTCGATGTTTTCCATGGCTTCGCCCGCTTTCTTGCGGGCAGAGGTCATGTGTCCGGGGAACCACTGGATGGCCATGGGGCACTCTGGCTTGAGGAGAAAATGAAGCCGGATTGTCCCACGCCGGGTCGTGGCGTGGGGAATCGGTGCGTGGATGGCCCGGCAATACCTCAGTGATCCTGGTTCGGATCCATCAGTGCAGGGGCCTTTTGCGGTTTGTAGCTGGCCAGGCCAAGCTTGTACTGCAGCCAGTCAAATGACAGATAAAGCGCAGGGGTGACGTAGAGCGTGATCATCTGCGAGAAGATCAGCCCCCCGACAATGGCGACCCCCATGGGCTGGCGCAGTTCGGCGCCGGTACCCAGGCCCAGAGCGATCGGCAGTGCGCCCATGATGGCCGCAAACGTGGTCATCATGATCGGGCGGAAGCGCAGACGGCAGGCGGCCTTGATGGCATCTGCCGGCGTGTGGCCCTCGTTGCGCTGCACTTCCAGCGCAAAGTCGATCATCATGATGGCGTTCTTTTTGACGATGCCGATCAATAGCAGGATCCCGACCATGGCAATGAAGGTGAGATCCAGCCCGGCCAAACGCAGCGAGAGCAGCGCCCCGACGGCTGCGGAAGGAATGCCGGCAAGGATGGTGATCGGGTGGATCCAGCTTTCGTACAGCACCCCCAGGATCACGTAGATGACCGAAATGGCGATCAGGATCAGCCAGAGTTGACTGGACTG
This sequence comes from Pseudomonadota bacterium, assembly GCA_018262235.1. Taxonomy (GTDB): domain Bacteria; phylum Pseudomonadota; class Gammaproteobacteria; order Burkholderiales; family Rhodocyclaceae; genus Uliginosibacterium. Next base: position 1,916 of record JAGTRY010000155.1, on the reverse strand, counting down.
GGAATCCTGGAACACGGCAGCATCACCCGCAAAAGAGCCAAACACGTTGGCGGGCATGGCCAGGTCTTCCTTGATCTTCTTCACCTCGTCAATGGCCTGCGAGAGGCTGACACCCGGCGCCAGGTTGAACGACAGGGTGACGGAGCCGATCTGGCCTTGGTGGTTGACCGAATTGTTGATGGCTGCGCGCTCGATGCGGGTGAAGGATGTCAGCGGGATGAGTTGCCCCGTCTTGCTGCGCACCCGCAGGAATTCCAGACTGGTCTCATCGGCCCGGAAGTTGTCGGCCCATTGCATGATGACCGGGAAATTGTCTTCCGGTGCGTAGATGGACGTGACCTGACGTTCGCCGAAAGAGGCATTCAGCACATTGCGCAAGCTCGCCATATCCACGCCCAGAGCAAGCGCCTGATCGCGGTTGATGATGAGCTTGGCCTGTACTGCGCTGCTTTCGGCATCGCTGTTGATGTCCTTGAGCAAGGGCGATTCGCGCATCCGGCGCTGCATGCGTCCCGCCCAAGTGGCGACCTGGCTGTAATTGACCGATTGCAGGGTGTACTGGTAGCGCGCATTCGAACTGCGACCCCCGATCCGCAGGTTCTGGATGGCGGAGAAAGAAATCTGTGCGCCGGGAATGCTGGCTGTATCGCGGCGCAGACTTTCCAGCACGGCACTCATCGGGCCGCGTTCCTTTTGCGGTTTGAGGGTGATGAAGATGAAGGCGCGGTTGTTGCCGCCGGCATTGGTCACCACGTCAAGCACATTCGGATTCTTGCGGATGCGTTTGTCGTATTCGAGTGTCAGGTCACGCATGGCCGTCCAGGATATATCCTGAGAGGCGGTGATCGGCGCGCGGACCTGGCTGATGTCTTCATCCGGGAAAAAGCCCTTGTTCATGCTCAGATAAAGCCCGACGGTGGCACCGCAGGTGATCAGGGCAACCAGCAGCATCATCCAGCGGTGCTTGAGCGTCCAGGACAGGCTGCTGGAATAAGCCGACAGCACCGCATCGAAGCCGCGTTCAAAGACCCGGCTCCACAGCGGCGGCTTGTGCTCGTCATGATGATGCTTGACGAAGCGCGAAGCGAGCATCGGGATGATGGTCAGTGCCGCAACGGCCGAGACGGAGATCGAAAGCGTCACCACGACGGCAAATTCATGGAACATCAAACCGATCACGCCCGGCATGAAGAAGATCGGGATGAAGACTGCGATCAGCGAGATGGAAATCGAGATCACGGTGAAGCCTACTTCGCGGACCCCGCGGACCGCAGCTTCGAAGGGCGCGATACCGTTCTCCACATGCCGGACGATGTTTTCCAGCACGACGATGGCATCATCCACGACCAGGCCGACGGCAATCGTCAGGCCCATCAACGAGATGTTGTCCAGGCTGTAGCCCAGCCACAGCATCAAGCCGAAGGTCCCCAGTACCGAGGCAGGCAGCGAGACGGAGGGGATCAGTGTGGCCGAGAGGCGACGCAGGAACATCAGGATCACCAGCATGACCAGGCCCACGGTCAGCAGCATGGTGAGGTTCACGTCGTGAATCGAGTCACGGATGGAAATCGAACGGTCGTTGAGGATGTTGATATCGACGGACGCGGGCAACTGGGCTTTCAGCTTCGGAATCGCCGCACGTACCGCGTTGACGACTTCAACCGTGTTGGCATTGGGTTGGCGCAGGACTTGCAGGTTGATCCCGCGTTTGCCGTTGACCCAGGCCGCGCTTTTGATGTTCTCCACGCTGTCGATCACGCTCGCGACATCTTCCAGATGGACCGGCTGCCCGTTCTTGTTGGCGACGATCATGTGGGCGAAGTCGGCGGCGTTCTGCAACTGGTCATTGGCGGTGATGACCAGCGACTGACGCGAACCTTCGAGAGAGCCCATTGGGGTGTTGGAGTTGGCCGCGG
>JAGTRY010000154.1 GCA_018262235.1 Pseudomonadota bacterium | reverse complement strand
TCATCAGGTCCGGGCGCGAGCCGGTGAGCTTTTCGACGTACTTGAGGGCGAGTTCGATAATCGTCAGGTTGCGCAGGCCCAGGAAGTCGAACTTCACCAGACCGATCTCTTCAACGTCGCCCTTGTCGAACTGGGATACGGTCGAAGCGTCGTCACCGTCAGCCAGATAGATCGGGCAGAAGTCGGTGATCTTGCCTGGGGCGATCAGCACGCCCCCCGCGTGCATGCCGACGCCGCGGGTCATGCCTTCGAGGGGCAGGGCCAGCTCCCATAGTTCGCTGACGGATTCCCCATCGGCGCTGTCGGCCATCATCTCGTTGATGCCGGGCTCTTTCTCGCGTGCTTCCTCCAGTCCCAGCGGCTTGTTCTGTTCGACGGGGATCAGTTTGGAGAGCCGGTCGCACATGCCGTAAGGCAGATCGAGTACGCGGCCGACGTCGCGGACCACGGCTTTCGAAGCCATGGTGCCGAAAGTGGCGATCTGGCTGACGGCGTCGTGGCCGTAGCGGTCGCGTACATAATCAATCACGCGATAACGATTTTCCTGGCAGAAGTCGATGTCGAAGTCAGGCATCGACACCCGTTCCGGATTCAGGAAACGTTCGAACAGCAGGGCGTAGGCTGTGGGATCCAGATCGGTGATCTTCAGCGCATAGGCGACCAGCGAACCCGCACCGGAGCCGCGGCCGGGTCCGATCGGCACGCCATTGTTCTTGCCCCACTGGATGAAGTCCGCCACGATCAGGAAGTAACCCGGGAAACCCATCTGGACGATGGTGTCGGTTTCGAACTTCAGGCGTTCCAGATACCGCGGCCGCTCGCGATCACGTATTTCGGTGTCCGGATACAACAGGGCAAGGCGTTCTTCCAGACCCCGGTGCGCTTCCTGGATCAGGAAGTCGTCCAGACTCATGCCTTCCGGCGTCGGGAACTGAGGTAGATAGTTCTTGCCCAGGACAACGGAGAGCGAGCAGCGCCGGGCAATCTCGACTGCATTTTCAAGCGCTTCGGGGATGTCGGCAAAGAGCTCGACCATTTCGGCCTGGCTCTTGAAGTACTGATCTTCCGTGAACAGCTTGGGCCGGCGGGTGTCGGCCAGCACGTATCCCTGGGCGATGCAGACGCGTGCTTCGTGGGCCTTGAAGTCTTCGCGTTTGAGGAATTGCACCGGATGGGTCGCCACCACCGGCAGATTCAATTCCCCGGCCAGATGCAAGGCATGCTGAACGTAATTTTCCGCACCGGGATGCCCCGCACGCTGTATCTCTATATAGAAGCTGTCGGGAAAACGTCTGGACCAGTCCTGCGCCAGCGCTTCGGCAGCTTTCTGGTTGCCAGAGGCCAGAGCGGCGGCAATATCGCCCTGCATCGCGCCGGAGAGGCAGATCAGACCATTGACCGAATCAGGCGTGAGCCAGTCACGGCTGATCTCGGCGTGGCCGCGGTATTTGTTTTCCAGATAGGCGCGGGAAATCAGCTCGCAAAGCTGGCGATAGCCTTCGCGGTGCTTGACCAGAAGCAGGACACGGAAGGGCTTGTCGCGCTCGGTCTCGTTGCTGACCCAGGCATCCACCCCGATCACCGGCTTGATGCCTTTGCTGCGGCAGCCCTTGTAGTGCTTGACCATTCCGAACAGGTTGGCCAGGTCCGAAATGCCCAGCGCCGGTTGTCCATCTGCGGCGGCCGCAGCGATCACGTCATCGATGCGCGTGATGCCATCCTCGATCGAGAACTCGGTGTGCAGGCGCAAATGGACGAAGGCTGGGGTGGCGGGGGTGATTTCGGGCATGGCGGGATTTTACCCTGAGGCCGGGGCTCGCCTGCAGCAGATTCGTGCGGACAATGTTGTGCCTCAAGTTTGCAGTGTTTGCAGACGAAACAGTCAGGAAGGCCGCGAAGTTTTGCGAGACACTCGCCATGCGGATGCGCCTCCCCTACACAACCTGGCCTGTTGCATGACTGTAATCAAGATTCTGATTGTTGATGACTCACCCTTGGCCGCACGCCACCTCGCCAGCCTGTTTGCGCGGGATCCGGCGTTTCAGCTGGTGGGCAGTGCCCGGAACGGCAATGACGGGGTTGCCATGGCTGCCAGCCTGGCGCCGGACGTAGTGTGCATGGATATCACCATGCCGGATATCGATGGCTTTGAAGCAACGCGGCGGATCATGGCAGCGTCGCCCGTCCCGATCGTGATTGTCAGCTCAACCTATGAACCGCATCTGGTGTCGATGGCCTTCCGTGCGCTGGAGGCTGGTGCGCTGGCCATCATGGAGAAGCCGCCCGCCGGGGATTCGCCGGATAGCCGGCAGCGCCAGGATGATCTGGTGGCTACTTTTCGTGCGATGGCCATGCGGCGCACCGTCCAGGCGGCCTCTGGCCGTGCGGCCGTGCCAGCCCCTCCTGTTCCTCCGCCCGTACTGGTACGGCGGCCGGAACTGCTGGTGATCGGGGCTTCAACCGGCGGGCCGCAGGCAATCCAGGCGGTGCTCAAGCGCTTGCCAAACACTTTCTCACTTCCCATCCTGATCGTGCAGCATATGTCGCCCGGTTTTTCTGCCGGGTTTGCCAACTGGTTGAGCCAGACTACGACCTGGCCGGTCAAGCTTGCGGAGGATGGTGAGCTGGCCCTGCCGGGGTGGGTCTATCTTGCGCCGGAGAAGATCCATATGGAATGGGGGAAAGATCGCCGGATCCATCTGGTTGGCGGAGACCTGGAGCACGGCGTGAAACCTGCAGCATCACGCCTGTTCCGTTCCGTTCGTGCTGTACTGGGCGGCAAGGTCATTGCTGTGCTGCTCAGCGGCATGGGCAAGGATGGCGCAGCGGAGCTGAAAGACTTGCGCGACGCTGGCGCCTTGACCATTGCACAGGACCAGGCCAGTTCGGTGGTGCACGGCATGCCGGGCACGGCAATCCGTCTGGGAGGCGCCTGTCAGGTGCTGGCCGATAGTGCGATTGCCGGCGCGTTGTGCCGGGCTGTCAATCTGCCTGAGTAGAAGCCGGGGAATGTCTCAGGACGGATCCTGGCGACGGAAGATGGCCATCTGTTCCAGTACGGCCGGAACATAACGTTCCGTCTCCGCATATGGTGGTATGCGGTTGCCATGGCGGATGACCGCATTCTCTCCCGCATTGAACGCGGCCAGGGCGAGACGTACATCGTTGCGGAACAGGATGAGCAAATCACGCAGGTAACGCGCCCCGCCCGTCAGGTTCTGGTGGACATCAAACGCATCGGAAACGCCGTAACGCTTCGCTGTACCGGGCATGAGCTGGGTGAGTCCCATGGCGCCCTTTGGGGAGCGTGCGCGTGGATTGGCCCGGCTTTCTACTGAAACCAGCGCCTTGAGCAACAACGGGTCGAGGGCGTGGGTCCGTGCGATGGTTTCGACTTCTGCTTGCAAGGCAGCCGGGAACGTGTAGAGGAAGTTGCCGCGGGTGGGCAGGAAAATGGCCTTGGGGCCGTTTGCATCGCGCCAGAGCAGATGCGCCCGCCGATCCGATGGGATGTCCGTGTAATTGCGGATGCCGTTTTCATCCACGAAGCCATATACGTCGGCACGGGCCACTCCGGGCAGAAGAGAGGTGAGCAACAACAGGATCGGGAGTGTGCGTCGGGCAGGGCTGTACATTGGTGAGTCAGGAAATTTCCTGGCGAAGAGTGTCTTCAACGCCGATCAGTGCCCGGCAAAGGGCATCTGTCAGGCTATCCAGGTCGGAAGTGTCACCGGTTTTCGCTGCATCTTCAAGGTGTGCGGCGGCTTGTACGGCAGCTTGCACCCCGAAATTACCGACCGCGCTTTTTGCACAGTGGGCAGCTGCGTGCAGCTTGTGCGTATCTAGATTCTGCAATGCGTTCGTCAGTTGCTGGCGGATTGCCGGGCTGTCGACGAGAAAGACCTCGATGATGGCGTGCAGCAAATTCTCATCGCCGCCAATCTGTTCGAGGACCCACTGACGGTCAAAGATTCGGATGGCATTCGTTTCCATGATGGGCCCCGCGTCAGCGCAGATGGTTGATGGGCTAAAACCGGTGCTAAACGGCCGGATCGTTCAATCCTGATGGATGCTACGGATCTCTAGCACTTTATCCCAATTGGCAATGAAAATATCCACACAGGCTGGATCAAAGTGGCTGCCACGGCCAGCAATCAGGTGTTCACGCGCACGCGTCAGCTCCCAGGCTGGTTTGTAAGGGCGATCCGACGTCAGTGCATCAAACACGTCGGCAACGGCTACAATCCGGCCTGTCAAGGGGATGTCTTGTCCTGTCTTGCTGTTGGGATAGCCGGAGCCATCGAATTTTTCATGGTGGTTGAGGGCGATCTCTGCCGCCATTTGCAGCATCGGGGAACTTGAATTGCGCAAGATTTCATACCCGATGTTGGCATGCTGGCGCATGATGCCCATTTCTTCCGCTGTCAGTCGGCCAGGTTTCAGCAGGATGTGGTCCGGTGTGCCGAGCTTGCCGACGTCATGCATGGGCGCGGCGGACAGTAGCATGTCGATGGCTTCACCGGGCAGTCCCAGTTGTTGTGCGATGAGCGCAGAGTAGTGGGCCATGCGCAGGATGTGAGCGCCGGTTTCAGGGTCGCGAAATTCGGCAGCACGGGCGAGGCGCATGATGGTTTCGCGCTCGCGCAGATGAATCTCCGCAGTTGCCATCTTGACGGCGATGGCCAGTTCGTCGGCCCGGTGGGCGGTAGCGGCCATTGCTGCCCGCAACTGCAGCATGTTGCGGACACGCGGAATGAATTCGTGCTTGTCGATGGGCTTGGTCAGGAAGTCCGTTGCCCCTGCTTCCAGGGCTGCATAGCGGACTTCCGTCACAAGTTTGCGGAAGCGAACTCCATGTCTCGGTCGGTGACCCAGATTGGGAAGAGTGCAATGCCGCCGCGAATTTAACGGATTTAGCAGGGGACAAACCATGCAGAAAAACTGGTCGGAATTAACCCGAGAACAAAAACGCGAAGCAAGGATGAAGAACTGGCTCGCGGGAACCGGCATAAAATTCAGGGACGCTAAAGCCGAAAGAATGTACAAAGAGCGCGCCATGCGCCAGAAGAAAGTCATGATGTGCGAAATTCCCGATCGCGTCCCCGTGCAAATGCCTTCGGGCAATTTCCCCGCCTATTACTCCGGCTACAACATGAAGCGGGTGATGAATGATTACGAAGCTCTTGAACGGTCCTGGCTCAAGTTTATGGAGGATTTTTACGACGACATGGATAGCTTCATGGGGCCGGGACTGGTGCACTCTGCGCCGGTTATGGAGATCATTGACTATAAATCCTATACATGGCCGGGGCATGGATTGGGCGATGATGTCAACTCCTTCCAGTTCGTAGAAGAAGCTATTATGGAAGCAAGCGAATATGACGCCTTGATTGAGGATCCCTCGGATTTCTCGTTCAGAGTCCT
>JAGTRY010000153.1 GCA_018262235.1 Pseudomonadota bacterium | reverse complement strand
GTAACTGATCGGGATATGTGCTCTGGCCGGAACTCAACGGCGACACGGTCGAGGATTTAGACAAGTGTAACTGATCGGGATATGTGCTCTGGCCGGAACCCACTCGATAGTCACAAGCCGATCAATACCAGTGTAACTGATCGGGATATGTGCTCTGGCCGGAACAGGTAGGCGTCGGCGGCGGCGTTGGGGTTTAGTGTAACTGATCGGGATATGTGCTCTGGCCGGAACCCCGCCGCAAGCTGGCTGGAGGCGGACGGGAGTGTAACTGATCGGGATATGTGCTCTGGCCGGAACTCAACGGCGACACGGTCGAGGATTTAGACAAGTGTAACTGATCGGGATATGTGCTCTGGCCGGAACATGACGTCATTTGCAGCGGCGGCACTCGCAAGTGTAACTGATCGGGATATGTGCTCTGGCCGGAACACTTGATCAGTTCAGGCGCTTCGCGCTGGAGTGTAACTGATCGGGATATGTGCTCTGGCCGGAACTCTCCCCAGCATTGCAGCAATGCATCCATGCAATATCATCTAGATCAGCGATACGCTGAGCCGCAGCTTCCCCAATACAATCCGGACAAGCCTTTAATTGAAGGCTTGCGATTATTTGCTGCTGAAGGAAACGCCGCGCGGTCTACTGCTTCAGCCGTATCCGACCGAATTCGCAGAGCAAATGGAGATCAGGGGCGAAATCATGCGTAATCGCACGGAGGCCTTTCGGAAGTTTGCGAAATACTGACTTCCTCTGTACGAGCGGCCAGAAGCTGCTCGTACACAGCCCATTGGTTCAGACCGCTTTCCGTCTGTACGCCCACACCATCATCACCACGCCCGCAGCAATCATCGGCAAGCTCAGCCATTGGCCCATCGACAGATGCCCGGCAAGGAGGCCAAGGAAATCATCCGGCTCGCGGGTGAACTCGGCCAGAAAGCGGAAGCTGCCATAACCGATCAGGAACAGACCGGAAATGGCACCCATCGGGCGCGGGCGGCGGGCGAACAGCCACAGGATGACGAACAGGCTCAGCCCTTCGAGCGCGAACTGGTAGAGCTGGGAAGGGTGGCGCGCGAGGCCGTTCAGCATCTGGTGGCTGACCGGATCGAAATAATTCACCAGTGAGGATTGCAGCGCCGGATCGGCTTGCACCAGCTTGGCATCCGCTTGCCAGGCCTGCGGGAAGAGCATCGCCCAGGGCGCGTCGGGCGCAGTCACCCGGCCCCACAGCTCGCCGTTGATGAAGTTGCCCAGGCGCCCGGCAGCCAGACCTGTCGGTACCAGCGGCGCGACGAAATCCCCTACCTGCAGGAAATGCCGTTGGGTTTTGCGCGCGAAATACCACAGCGCCAGGAACACGCCGAGCATGCCACCGTGAAAGGCCATGCCGCCTTCCCAGACCTTGAAGATATCGATCGGATGACTCAGGTAGAAGCTCGCCTTGTAGAACAGGACATAGCCGATCCGCCCGCCAAGAATCACCCCGAGCATGCCGTAGAAGAGCAGATCATCGAGTTCGTTGCGCTGCCAGCCCAGATCCGGACGCGCCTTGATGCGCTGCCGCCCCAGGACGACGAACAGGACGAATGCGATCAGGTACATCAGGCCATACCAGCGTACGTGCAAGGGGCCGAGCGAGATGGCAATCGGATCAAACTGGGGGTGAATGATGGGCAGGACGGGCATGTTGCGCGGGAGCAGGCTAGAATTGAGAGCTCAATTGAACCACATCGGCGCGGCGAAAACATTTCATCAGCGGCCTTTCCTTGCGCAAGCGGAGAATTCAACCATGCCCCAATATCGTTCCCATACCTCTACCCACGGTCGCAACATGGCAGGAGCCCGCTCGCTCTGGCGCGCAACGGGCATGAAGGATGGCGACTTCGGCAAGCCCATCATTGCGGTGGTCAACAGCTTCACCCAGTTCGTGCCCGGCCACGTCCACCTGAAGGATCTGGGCCAGCTGGTCGCCCGCGAAATCGAAGCTGCCGGCGGTGTGGCCAAGGAGTTCAACACCATCGCCATCGATGACGGCATTGCCATGGGTCACGGCGGCATGCTCTATTCCCTGCCCAGCCGCGAGCTGATCGCCGACTCGGTCGAATACATGGTGAATGCCCACTGTGCCGACGCGATGGTGTGCATCTCGAACTGCGACAAGATCACCCCCGGCATGCTGATGGCCGCACTGCGCCTGAACATCCCGACCATCTTTGTTTCCGGCGGACCGATGGAAGCCGGCAAGCTGACCGTGGCTGATCCGGCCGGGCAGAAGATCGTGAAGCTGGATCTGATCGATGCGATGGTCAAGGCCGCTGACAAGAACGTGTCCGACGCCGATGTGGCCGAGATCGAGCGTTCCGCCTGCCCGACCTGTGGTTCCTGCTCGGGCATGTTCACGGCCAACTCCATGAACTGTCTGACCGAGGCCCTCGGGCTCTCGCTGCCGGGCAACGGCACCATCGTCGCCACCCATGCCGACCGCAAGAGCCTGTTCGTCAAGGCTGGGCACCTGATCGTGGAACTGGCCAAACGCTATTACGAGAAGGATGACGAAAAAGTCCTGCCGCGCTCGATTGCCACCTTCGCTGCGTTTGAAAATGCAATGAGCCTGGATGTTGCCATGGGCGGCTCCACCAATACCGTGCTGCACTTGCTGGCCGCCGCGCGGGAAGCCGGCGTGAACTTCACCATGGCCGACATCGACCGCATTTCGCGCAAGGTGCCCTGTTTGTGCAAGGTGGCGCCGATGACCGACAAGTTCCACATCGAGGATGTGCATCGTGCCGGCGGGGTGATGGGCATTCTGGGTGAGCTGGATCGCGCCGGGCTGCTCAATCACGGCACTTACACCGTGCACAGCCATACCCTGCGCGGCGCGCTGGAACAGTGGGATGTGATGCATTCCAGCGACCCGGCCGTGATGGCGTTCTATCGCGCAGCCCCCGGCGGTGTTCCCAGCCAAGTGGCATTCAGCCAGAGCAAGCGGCACGCCGAGCTGGACATGGACCGCAGCAAGGGCTGCATCCGTGACAAGACAAACGCCTACTCGCAGGACGGTGGTCTGGCCGTGCTGACCGGCAACATCGCACGCAAAGGCTGTATCGTGAAGACGGCGGGCGTGGACGAATCGATCTGGAAATTCACCGGCACGGCCCGCGTCTACGAGAGCCAGGACGATGCTGTGGAAGGCATCCTCAGCGAAGAGGTGCAGGCCGGCGACGTGGTCGTGATCCGTTACGAAGGCCCCAAGGGCGGCCCGGGCATGCAGGAAATGCTCTACCCGACCAGCTATCTGAAGAGCCGGGGTCTGGGCAAGGAGTGTGCGCTCCTCACCGATGGTCGTTTCTCCGGCGGCACCTCGGGCCTGTCGATTGGCCATGCCTCGCCCGAAGCCGCAATGGGGGGCGAGATCGGCCTGGTTGAAGACGGCGACCGGATCGAGATCGACATCCCGAACCGTAGCATCCATCTGGCCGTCAGCGATGCCGAACTGGCCAAGCGCCGCGCCGCCATGGAAGCCAGTGGGGCCGACGCCTGGAAACCCGTCAACCGCGTGCGCGCCGTTTCGCCCGCACTGCAGGCCTATGCCGCAATGACCACATCGGCCGATACCGGCGCGGTACGTGATGTCAGCCAGCTGAAACGCTGATTACGGTTTGCTGCACCCCCACCAGACCCGGCCTTGTGCCGGGTCTGGTCGTTTACAGCCCGAAAACTGCCTCCATCCAGCAGGGTTTTGGCATGCCCTCCAGTTCTACCGGGAACTGCCGTTAGTCTTGGTTGGATAACCGTGAAACCACTCAAGGCAAGCCCAAGGCATGCACCCCGTCGCCGAACAATTCGATAACCTGAGCAATCGCCTGCAATCGGCTTTCAACCGATTGGCCAAGGACGAGCATCTCTGGCAGAGCGATCTGTACGGCGCACTGCGCGATGCGACGACCTTGCTTGCCACGACACTGGAGATTGAGCGGGCCAGCGTCTGGCTCCTGAACGAAACGCAGACAGCACTCGAATGCCAGTTGCTGTTCCGTGCCGACCGCGGCAGCTTCGAGTCCGGGCTGAGCCTGCCCATGGCGGAATGCCCGCGCCTGTTCGGTGCCTTGTGCGATGGCCGCCTGCTGGATATTTCGGATGCCGCCAATGACCCGCGCATCTCGGAGGTATACCCCTGGCTGCTGCGTCCGCAAGGCATTGGCGCATCCATGATCGCCACCCTCAACGAGGCCGGCCATCTGTCTGGCATCCTGTGTCTGGAACACGTTGGCAGCCCCCGCCTGTGGAGTCGTGACGAACAGAACTTTGCCGTTTCCGCCGCCGACCTGCTCTCCCAGTTGCGGGTCTTCCATGCCCTCAAATATCGTGAGCGCAGCTATCGTGCAATGTTCGATGCGGCGGGCGATGCCATCTTCACCATCGTTGACGGCATCATCGTCGATTGCAATCCGAGCGCACTGACGCTTTCCGGCTATTCCCGCGAGCAACTGATCGGCACCCCCGCCGGCGCCCTTTCGCCTGCGTTCCAGAAGGATGGCCGGCCCTCTGCGGACAAGGCGGCCGAGTTCATCCAGGCGTGCATCGACAGCGGGCCGCAAACCTTTGAATGGCTCTACCAAAAAGCAGACGGCAGCAATCTGGATGTCGATGTCAGCCTCTCCGCCACCTGGCTGGAGGGCCGCTGCCAGATCACCTCCATCGTGCGCGACATGACCGAGCAGCGTCTGGCCGAGCAGATCCGCCATGCCTCCGCCGAATTGCTCAAGCAACGCAATACCGCCCTGCAAGTCATCAACAATCTGGCCAATCGCCTGCACGGCAGCACCGACAGCCACGCCATCGCCGATGAAACCCTGCGGGTCATGCAGGTGCTGCAGCGTGCGCCGCTGTCATTGTTCCACCTCTATGATCCAGCCAGCGACGACTTCGAACTGGTTGCCGCAGTAGGTTACAGCCCCGAAGAAATCGCACAGCGCCGGCGCATGCCCTTGCGACGCAGTCTCAGCCAGTACGCCATCGAGGCGCACCGGATCATGCACAGCGAGGACATTGCCAACGATTCACGCATGGATCCGGATATCGCCCGCCTGCTGCTGGATTCCGGCATTCACGCACTGACAGTCCTGCCGCTGCTGTATCAGGATCAGGTCCTCGGCATCATCGCGCTGCACTTTCACACCTGTGGCAATGCGTTCTCCGAAACCGAGCTGGATACGCTGCGCGCGGTCAGCCAGACGGTCTCTCTCGCCCTGGCCAATGCACGTCACGTCAACGATCTCGAATTCCAGGCCACCCACGATTCGCTGACCGGGCTGCCCAACCGCACCCACCTGCATCGCGATGCCACTGCCGTGCTGCGCCGGATCGCCGGCAGCAACCAGTGCATGGGCCTGCTCCTGCTCGACCTCGACAAGTTCAAGGAGGTCAACGACACCCTGGGCCACCGCACGGGAGACCAGATCCTCAGACAGGTCGCCTCACGTCTGGAGAGTGCGCTCGAACCGCATGACACGCTGCTGGCCCGCCTGGGCGGAGACGAGTTCGCAATTGTCCTGCGCCGCATCAGTGGCGCTCCCCAGGCGATGGGGATTGCCACCTCCTTGCTGGCAGCGCTGCGCCAGCCGCTTGAAGTGGAGGGCATCTTCATCGAACTGGGAGCCAGTGTAGGGGTCGCGGTCTATCCGCAGCATGGC
>JAGTRY010000152.1 GCA_018262235.1 Pseudomonadota bacterium | reverse complement strand
GGATACGGCGCTCTTTGCGCAAGATGAATTCCCGCGCTTCGATACCGATGCCGCCATGCTGGCCAAGCTCAAACCGGCTTTTGCCAAGGACGGTACGGTTACGGCTGGCAATGCCTCGGGGATCAACGATGCAGGTGCCGCACTGGTGGTGATGGACGAGGATAAAGCGCGTGAACTCGGCCTCACACCGCTGGCACGCATCCGCAGCTACGCATCCGCCGGAGTCGCATCCGCGACAATGGGTCTCGGGCCCGTGCCTGCCACGCGCAAGGCGCTGGAACTGGCCGGGCTCAAGATCGGCGATATCGATCTGATCGAAGCCAATGAGGCGTTCGCGGCACAATACATCGCGGTCGGCCGCGATCTGGGATTCAACGCCGAGCGCGTCAATGTGCATGGCGGTGCGATTGCGCTGGGCCATCCCATCGGCGCAAGCGGCGCCCGCATCCTGGTGACGCTGCTGCATGCGCTGCGTCGCCACGGGAAATCGCTCGGGTTGGCCACGCTGTGCATTGGTGGCGGGCAGGGCATTGCGATGATTGTGGAGACTGTCTGATCTGACCCATCCGGGTCAATGCGTCATCAGGGCGGATGTTTCCATGCGCGGAAACATCCGCCTTGTCGTAGGTATCGTAGCGGCTACGGCGTCTTCAGATCTGCGAGAAACGAGGCTGCCATCGACGGCAGGAATTCGATGATCCGGTACTCGGCGATCTTCTCGCGGTTGAACGGGTCGTTCAGGACGATGCTTTCGATTTCCGCGCGTGTTGCTGCGTTGGAGAGAATGACGCCGCCCGTACGCGGTTCCATGCGTCCGGACACCAGAAAATGCCCCGAAGCGTAGTAGCACTCCAGAAACTGGCGATGTTCGCCAACGAAGTGGTCAACGTCGGACAGGGGTTTAACGTAGTTCAGCAGAATGACAAACATGTGACGGAGCCTGGCATGGCGGTTGGCTGGTCATGTGCCGACTGGCCTCCCGAGCTTGTGAGCATTGGTGCGGGGTGCTGCGGGTTACGAGCCTAACAGGCGACGAGCAAGCACGGATTGCATATCGCGGCGCCCATCGGCAATCAAATAAATGATGACTTGGCCGCCTGTGACACGGTAGATCACGCGGTAGGGTTTGAAGAAGGTCTGGCGGTATTCTTTGATCCCAAGGCCAACCAGTTCCTTTGGATAGCTGCCGCGTTCCGGGAATTCCGACAGACTCTCCACAACGTCCATCAACTCATTCAACACGTAGTTGGCGTTGGCTACGCAGTCGAATTCGGAGATGTAGTCGTGGATGGCCTCCAAGTCCTGCTCCGCACCCTCGGTGAGCAGGACCTCAAACTTGGCAGATGTGTCTGCCATCAGACTGAGGCTCGCTTGGCGCGGAGGCGGGCAACGACGTCAGCCACAGGCTTGACCTTGCCTGCGACCACATCCTGATTGCCCAGCGCGAGAATCTTTAGCAAGGCCAGTGTTTCTTGCGTCTCTTCGAACGAAGCGACGTCCTGCAGGACAGCCTTCGCTTCACCGTTTTGGGTGATGACCATTGGTTCTCGCTGCTCAGCGAGGTGCGTCAGAACCTCGGCTGCGTTGGCTTTGAGATAGCTGATCGGCTTGACTTGTGATGAGTAGCGCATGGCCGTGCTCCAGACTTGAACAGGTCTTAATATAGTCCTTTTATGGTCTTGTGGCAAGGTATGGAAATGGCCTCAGGAGAATTCGCCATCATTCCGCAGGACCATCCGAACCGACTCTGTACCCCATCGCGCGGTAGCCGCGCTGACGCTTGTCCCACATCCGCAGCAGCGCCGGGTGGCCGGTGTCTACGAAATCGATGATCCGCACGTCGGTCTTGCTGGCGTGTTCCCGGTGCAGGCGCCCGGCGTACTGCTGCAGCGTGCCCTTCCACGACACCGGCATGGCCAGCACCAGCGTGTCGAGCGGCGGGTGATCGAAGCCCTCGCCAACCAGCTTACCGGTGGACAGGAGAACACGGGGTGCGTCGGGCGGCAGTGCATCCAGATCTGCCACCAGCGCCGCTCGTTGCTTTTTGGGCATTCGACCGTGCAAAACGAAAGGCGCTGGTTCCAATCCATCAAGGGCTGCTTTGATCGCGTCGAGATGCTCCGTGCGTTCGGTCAGAACCAGCACCTTACGTCCCTGCTTGACTGCATCACGCACCTCGGCGGCGATGGCTTCGGTTCTGGCCTGATCATTGGCGAGATGCCAAAAAACGTCTTGGATGCCTGCATCGGCTGGCAGATCGATCCGCGTGAAGCGTGAGCGCGGCAGCACTTCGAGATCGTGCGGTGCACTGGCAGGCTTGGCCGCTGTGTGTCGGATCGGCCCGCACTGCATGAAGATGATGGGCTGCTGACCATCGCGGCGGATGGGTGTGGCCGTCAGGCCCTGCACGAATTTCGCCTTGGTTCGCTTCAGGATGGCATCGAACGACACAGCACCAACGTGATGGCACTCGTCCACGATCATCTGCCCGTAGTTTTCGACCAGTGGATTGACCTCGCCCTGCCGGGAGATGGATTGCATGACGGCAATATCTATCTTGCCGGTGGGTTTGGCTTTGCCTCCGCCGATGGTGCCGACTACGCCTTCGCCAACACCCAGAAAAGCCTGCAGACGTTCCTGCCATTGCTTGAGCAATTCGGTGCGATGCACCAGCACCAGAGTGTTCACACCTCGGCGCGCGATCATCGCTGCTGCGGTTACGGTCTTGCCAAAGGCTGTTGGAGCGCACAGCACGCCGTTGTCGTGACTCAGCATTCCGGCAATTGCGGCCTCCTGGTCTAGGCGCAAAGTGCCGACAAAGGAGACATCAATGGTTTCACCGCCAAAGCGCTCATCGCGCAGGTCGCAGGTGATACCGTTGTCCCGTAGTAGATCCAGCGCGGCATCGAGGCAACCGCGAGGCAAGGCAATGTGCTGCGGGAAATTTTCTGCATTGCCGATGACGCGTGGCTTGTCCCACACCGACATGCGCACGGCCTGAGCCTTGTAGAACTCGGGGTTCTGAAACGCTGCCAGACGGATCAGGCGGTTGGCCAGTGCCTGCGGCAACTGCGCCTTCTCGAAATAGATCATATTGGCCAGCGTCACGGTCAGCGATTTTGGCATTGGGCCAGCCAGTTTTTTGGCCGCAGCGCCGTCACGCTTCCAGGGCGTGGCCAGATCCTCGTCTTCGATGAAGGTGACATCCAGTGGATGAGTGCCGCCCGTGGCCCGCAGGATGGTCGGCTCGATGTCGTGTGCCGCCATGGGCTGGATGGATGCCAGGAGTCCCCATTGGTCCGGATACGGTCGGAGCTCGGCATCCACGAATACGCTGCAACCGCTCTCGCGTGGCCATTTCTGCAGCGGCAAAGCGATCAGGTTGCCGAAGCCACCCTTCGGCATCGTGTCCTGGTTCGGGAACAGTCGGTCGTAGGATTCCAGCTTCAGCTGCCGGGTGCGCGCGCAGGTGTGGCTGATGATTGCCGTGCCCAAGCGCCGGGCATCACGGGCGGAAACGCGGGATGCAAAGAACACCCACGCGTGCGCACCCTTGCCGGATCTCGAAATCTCCAACTCAGCTGGCACGCCCAGCTCCTCACAGGACTGCATGAAGGCGCGGGCATCGTCGCGCCAGTCGGCCTCGTCAAAATCGACTGCCAGAAAATAGCAGGTGTCATCCTCCAGCAGCGGATAAACGCCGACCGTGTGCTCGCCAGCCAGATGATCGTAAATCACCGCATCTGACAGAGGCATCAGCAGGCGGTTGCTGCAATCGCCGCACCTGATGCGCGGCTTTTCACAGACACCGGCGCGCCACTCATTGGCGCAGGCTGGGGCATAACCAGATTTACCAGAGGTCTTGCCTTCCCAGCGGATCGGGTACACATCTGTGCGCCCGCGAAACAGACGACGGAACAGCGCTACCTTTTCAGCCGTCGAAAGGCGGGATGGTTCTGGTTCTTGAGCCGCAGCGGCGATTGGCTGAGATGGCAAACGCCACGCGATGCCATGAGATTCAAGCAGCGCGATCAGACGGGCGTTTTCGGTTTGGAGGGCTTTCAGCTCCAAGGCCTGATCGACCTCCGGGCCGTTCATCCCGAGCGCACCGCAGTGAAAACCAAGTCATCGCCCAAGTGAATGAAAATCCGTCCTTCAGCCTGATTGCCCGTCACGTCCATCCAGCAGCGCCCGCTCATCGGGTCATTTTCGTCGAAGCCCGACCAGGAAAACTCCACGCGCGCCAAGCCGTCTACGCTGCTAACCCGCGCATCAAGGTCGCCCTGCACCAAGCCGAACTGAAATTCGCCGGTCAGATCGGCGCGGATGGTGATGTGGGCCGGGGTCTCCATGTCAAAGTAGTCGGCATCCCAAAGTTCCATACTGGTGATGCGCCAAGTGCCGACCACCGTTTTCTCCGCCTTTTTCATTCGTCACCCGCCAACCCGGCCTCCGACCAGAAATGGTCGAAATCATCGCCCACGCCCCAGCCGACGTTTTGCCCCAGTTGCCGCACCCGGTCGAGCCGGACGAGGAACGTGGCCCGCTGCGTGGCAGGCAAGGCCAGCACGTATTTCAGCGCCTGCTCGAACATTCGCACCAGCGCATCGTAAAAGCCCTCGTCGTCCATGCCGCAACCGGCCAGAAAGTCGAACACTTCTTCGCAGTAGAACACCGTGAGCTCCGCCAAGCCTTCGGGTTGGCCCAGCGCCTTTTTGTAGTCGCTGATGGCTTTCTTGGCTTTGCTGACCGAGATCGGATTGCGAAAGTCCGGCGGATTGATCCAGCGGATGATCACATCCTTGTAGGGTTCCAGCGGATCATCGCCCAGCCCGAAGCGCGCGTGCAGAAAAGCCTTGTTGTCCTTGCTGGCGGCGTACAAGTCTTGCACCAAGCCCAGCAGCCCAGCGCGGTCGAAATCGGCCAGCTTGGTTTTGACGTCGCTCCAGCTGGGGGTGGTTTTGGCGGCTTTCTTCGTGGCCATCGCCTTATTCCTTGTCGCTATCCGGTGTGTTGCCACCCTCAATCTGTTTCAACAGCCGGTCGAAATCGCTTTCAAACAGGCGGTCCTGCACGACGCGGTATTTCTCGAATTCGCTTTCGGCATGGGCCCTGGCGATTTCTGCTGACACCTTGCCCGCGTCTTGCAGAATGTCCCGGTCCCAGAGTTTCAGGAAGCCGCTCAGGCGTTCCTCCCAATCCTGCATGGTCATGGGGATGCGGCGCATGGCCTGAAGTTCGGCCATGTCCAGATAGGCCGACACGATGCGCTGCATCTGCGCCAACTCGAACTCCGAAAGGTAGTTCTTGGCGACGGACACATCGTATTTGTGGATCTTGCCGTGGGGCGCGCCTTCCCAGTGGGTCAGCCCCATGTTGTCCTTCTGGTGATCCGCCCGGTCAACGATCACCTCGGCCGCCGTCTGCCCGTGAATGGCGAAATGCAGCTTG
>JAGTRY010000061.1 GCA_018262235.1 Pseudomonadota bacterium | reverse complement strand
TCAGCGACTCGCCCAATTGCGCTTTCGCAAAGAGATCAAAAGCCGTTACCGCACGGCGGGCCTGGGGCACCCAGGTTTCTTTAATGCGCATCGACCAAGCGTCGCGCCCCGTATTTTCAATGACCGGCCCGCTGCCACATCCAGCAAGGCAGAGCACAAGGATTACCAAAAGGGCGCTTCTGAAATGAAGTGATTGAAACATGCGTGTCCGTATATGAAATTAAAATAACAAGAAAACCGGCCTTGCGAGATGCCATTCAGTTATCTCATCCAACCAAAATAAGCAAATCGGGTGAAGGCTATCCTGAGCGTATCGAAGAGTCAAAGCATGCAAGCGCTTCAACTTCGCAACGCTCAGGGCGCAAGATGGCCCTCCCCGCTCAACACCTGCGCAAGACGGGTGTTCGCAGGCGGGCGTTCAGCGGTCAAGCGCGTCCATGCTGCGTCAGGCCAATCTCGCCAGGATGTGATGGCTTCCCTCTGCCCGCTATAGGAAAAACTGCGGGATGGCTTCAGAATCCCGGCTGCCAGACGTAGAACTCACCATGCAGCTCCATATTCCGACACTTTTCGTCGTCATCATCACGACCAGCGCCATTCTCGCCCTGTCTCTCGGCGCAATCATCCGGCGCGACGATCAGGACGGGCTGTTGCCGCTCATCTCCGCCCTGGGGCTGGTTGTCCTGGCCTTCCTTCTCTTCCCCTTGCGCGGTCTGATCCCTGACCTGCTCTCGCTCTGGCTCGCCTATGTGGCTGTCTCCGGCGCATTCGCCCTGATGCTGCGTGCGGTTGCAGCGTTCCAGCAACGGCGACTGCCGGCGTGGATGAAGTTTGGTCCCACGCTGGTGCTTGCCACAGTGCTCGGCATCGCCTTTAAGTGGCTATCCGTCAGTCTGTTCGGTCGGATCGTCCTTTCCAACTTCGTATTCCTGTTCCAGGCAACCCTCCTGCTGCGCATTCTGATACAGGGCACACGCAAAACCATTGGCCGGGGCCAGTACCTCGTGATTGCCGGCGTGTTGCTGAATGTGGTGGCCATCGTGGCGCGCGGCATCATCCTGTACACCACGGAAATGCAATCCGTGATCAACGTGACCGATCCCGGCGTTTCTCAATCCATCATTTTCCTGTCGTCGTTTGCGCATCTGATTCTGGTCACGATCGGTTTCGTGCTCATGGTCAAGGAGCGTGCAGACGACAAGAACCGGCGCCTGGCCGTCACCGACTCATTGACGGGAAGCTGGAACCGCATACGCATCGGGGAATATGCGCAGCTGGAAATGCAGCGTCGGAAACGCTACGACATCCCTGCCTCCATCCTCATGATGGATCTCGACTTTTTCAAAGCCGTGAATGATCGCCATGGCCACGCCGTGGGAGACCAATTGCTCAGAGAATTCTCGCTCATGGTGCGTGGCTGCCTGCGGGAAGGAGATCATCTGGGGCGCTGGGGCGGAGAGGAATTCATCGTGCTGCTGTCCTGCAGTAACGCAGCGACCGCAGCGGCCATCGGGGAAAGGATCCGGAAGACCGTCGCGACCACCACCTTCGCGGATAACCTACACATCACCATCAGCCTGGGCTACGCCGAATACCGGTCGGAAGAAACACTGGAACAGTGGGTCGAGCGTGCCGATACCGCCCTGTATCAAGCCAAAAACGCAGGCCGTAACCGTGTGGAACCCCATCGGGATCTCAACTCTCCGGCAGCGGAACGTGCCTCGCTGGATCTGATCCGGCTCATCTGGAAACCTGAGTACGAAACCGGGTACGCGCGCATCGATGAACAACACAAGGAGTTTTTCAGACAGGGCAACGGGCTGCTGGATGCCATCCTGCGCCAGGACAGCCCGGAGCGTCTGAGACGCCGGATTGAAGCTTTCCTGACCGTCGTCGAAGTCCATTTCAGGGCAGAAGAAGACTGGCTCATTGAGCAGAACTGGCCAGACTCCGCCGAGCATGCTGCCCATCATAAAGAGCTCTCGGAACGGGCCGCCGAACTTCTCGCCAAGCACGACCAAAATCCGCTGGATGCGGACGATTTCCTGCATTTCTTCATCAACGAATTGATCCTGCAGCACCTTCTGATTGACGACCGGAAATTTGCGCACGACCTCAATCTGCGCGCAGAGCCCTCAAGTTACGCACCAAATTTTTAAACTCGCGTCATCCCATCGGGTACAGCCCCGTGCGCAACGCATGATGAAAGGATGAATCGGGCCGGCATCAAGAAACCGGAAGGCGCTTCGCTTTTCCGACCTACACGGGAATTCCGGGTTACCGCCTTCAGATCGAATCGCGGCGGCGCGGCGTAGTTGAAGTTTTCCGGGCCGGCGTACCCGCTGGCGTGGCCGGAGTCTTGTACTTCGCCTCGTTGAGCGCACTGCGCCGGCTCGCTTCAGCCTCGGCCACACTCATCTCGTAGAGACTGCGTTCCACCTGGGCAACGATTTCCTGCGCCGTCGCGTAATCCAGGCGGAAGAAATCCTTGCGCGCTTCCACATCCACGCGGGTCAGATTGCCGGTAAGGGGCTCCAGCGAAATCGTGATCTTCAGCTCACCCACCCGCGCCAGGGTCTGCTGCCCGTTCGCCTTCGTCGCCACCTCATCCACCACCAGCTGCATCTTGCGCGCCGCGATCTGCGCCGCACTATCCACCTTCTCCAGCGGCTCGCTGAACGTGCGCGCAGCCGTACCCGTTATCTGATGAGACAAGCCGGCACTGGCCCCCGCACCAGCCAGACTCACCGCCAGTGCGGCACAACCATTCAGGCACACCAGGCAAGCCAGCAAGGCCAGGACAGGAAACATTTTCAAAAGAAGGGCAGAGGAATTCAGCATGGTGATGTGCCAGCGTCGTAACAAGGAGACTCCCAACACCGAGCAGCCCACATGCCAGCACACGGAAAAAACGTCGACCGCCGACGAAAGCCTCCAGACCCGGCATCAACGGAGCAAATTCCGGCAGGAACGGACAAGAGGGCCGTCCTCGTCCAGCGCGAGCCGCCCGCCAACTGCCTTTTCGTGTCACCCCTGCGCGACCTTTCGCGCCCCCTCCCCCAAAAAACGAAAAGGGCTCAAAGGGGCAAGCAGTAACCTTCTCCGTCAATAGAGGCGCACAAAACCTGCGCGCGATCCCCTCAAGTCAGACACCAAACTTTTCCATTGGCGTCATCCCGGCGAACGCCTCAATCCAGTCGTCTCAAAAGCCTCTGGCTTGCAGCCTCCGCGGAATGACGGCAACAGGCGCACTTCATGACATTGGCCCGATGCATCGGAGCTGCCTTGTAAACGCCGTCGTACACGCTTACCGTCTTTCACCGCAATTCATGTCAGGCAGCCCCAATCTGGCGGTTAGCCTCCGGCTACATTTTTGACACAGTAAGATTAACCTCATTGGCGAAGTGTAGTACGGCTTTGCTTTCAGCATATTCGGGCCAGTAGGGCAAGCCTTGACCATTCGGATTGCCTGTCTTGGCAAATGCGGCAAGCGCTCCTTGGAAACGCCAGGTCAGGTCCTGAACCTCTGTCGGATCTGCCCCATCAAGCATGGGCGTACGATTCCATACTGGCGGGTTGTTGAACAAGAATGGGAGATCTAGGCAGTGACCCGCACCCAACCCAGGCAAAGGCGATTGCCAGTCGAACTGATAAGCATAGGTACTCATCTGCCCATGTTTCCATTGTTCATGAGCGAAGGCATAGCTCGGCGCAATAAAATCAACGTCGCTGCGCATATCACAAACAATCATACGTGATGTTGTTGGCACACGTTTGGCGCGGGTCTCCTCCAGCATGCGCTTGCCATCTTTGCCGAATTGGCGCTCAAAGATGGCCAGCAGATCTTCCTCTGACAGATCATCCAGTGCCGAACCACCTATAGAGAATGAGGCATGCTCATCACGTGTTATGCCGACAATTGTCTTGCACCAGACGGCGCGGCCTTCTAGCAGAGCCTGTAGCGGATTGCGCGGGATAAGGTCACCATCGATTACGGGCATAAATGGTGGCGTGACGTCTCCAAGGTATGCCGACGGCGTTTTTTGCATGCGAGCAAGCGCTTTCAGCATGGTTTCGACGGGGATTTCGCGCAGTTTATCCAGCTGACTGGCGTTATAGCCTAGCTCATGCAGTAGCGCGGTACGTACCGTGGAGTCGTCCGCTGTTTTCAACGTCAAGCCGAGCGGTGCGCTCATGAGAATGGCTTGGTTGAACAAGCCCCGACTAATGTCCGTACCCAGCATGGCTGCGATACTGTAAGCACCAGCGGACTGACCTGCAATGGTCACATGCTCGGGGTCGCCACCAAAGGCTTGAATCGCCTGATTGATCCAACGTAGCGCAGCAATCTGATCGTGGAGGCCAAGATTTATAGCGTTGAATTCAGGCATAGGCATGAAACCGAGCGCACCGAGACGATATGTCACCGTCACAACAACCAATCCTGTCTGCTTCGCTAGTGCGTGGCCATCGTAACAAGGCAGCGAGCCGCCACCGGTCATGAAAGCGCCACCGTGGATGAAGACGAGTACCGGAGCATGTGCATCCGGCGAATGGGGCGTCCAGATATCAACGTGGAGACAATTTTCATCCTGCGGAACATCGTATGCTCCCATGACCGCATCAAGGCGAGAAGGCAACTGCGGAGCCACAGGGCCTGCTGCGCGCGCGTCGAAGCATTCGTCCCAACACGGCGGTTTGCTGGGCTTTGCAAACCGATTTTCCCCGGTACATGGCTCAGAATAGGGCAGCCGTCGAAAGCAGGAAACTCCATCGGTGCGCGTGCCCAACACTTCGCCGAAGGGCGTTTTGATCACGATATCTTCGCTCATTGCAGTGCTCCTTAATCGATTGAATGTGAAGTCATTCTAGCCTTTACCACAGGCCTTATTCGTCCCACAATCTAGACACTAAAACACTATAAATGGAACAGAAATGAACGGACTTGATGACATGTACCTGTTCAAGAGCGTAGTTGACTGTGGCGGGCTATCGTCTGCTGCACGCACGCTATCCGTACCCAAATCCACTATTGCGCGGCGCATTGCGGAGCTCGAAAAGCGCCTGGGTCTTCAGCTATACCACCGGAACTCACGTACCTTTCTGCTAACCAACTTCGGTGCTGAGTGCTATGAGACATGCGCCAGACTGGCTGCCGAAGCCGACAAGATTCTCGCCATGGCTGAGCGTTTGCGCAAAAAACCTGTTGGCTCGCTACACGTTGTCTGCCCGCCTCTGATAGGCTCCCTACTCATCGAAGACATCGCCGCCAAGTTTGCCGTTGCAGAACCAGATGTAAGACTGCACCTTGAGGAAACCAGTGGAGTCTATGATCCTAGAACAGCCGGCGCCGATCTTGTTATCTATCCGGCATTTAAACCTCTTCCCGACTCCACTCTCGTTGCGAGAAAGATTTTCACTTCGCCGTATGTCTTAGTTGCCCCTCCTGATTTTCTCCATTTCCATCCTGCCATAACCGATCCCCAAGCTCTTGCAACCGTAAACTGCCTGGGTCTTGGCGGACGTAACAGTGAATGGCTCTGGGTTCTACGGCGTGGGCGGGAAACCGTGAAATTCCGTTTTGAGCCAATCTTCACTACAACAATGCCTAATGCATTGTTGCAAGCGGTTCGTCTCGGCTTGGGTGTTGCATCGCTGCCGACACTTCTTTGTAAAGACGATCTGGCCAGTGGCCGCTTGATTCGCATTCTTGAAGCCTGGGAGCCTCAAGCAGTGAGCTTCTTTGCCATTTATCCCGGCAATCAAGCAATGACCGCCGCAACACGCAAGTTTCTTGATCTCGTGCTCGAGCGGCTATCCTCACAGTAGCAATTGCAGGCAGAATGAAGATCGCCTGCCGGCATGGTGCAGGCGCACGTCTGTGATGGCTTTAGACTTTGGCCTCTGGCTGAGACCCCGCCTGCGTCTGCACCTGTCTCTTCCGACTACTGTCTGCAGTTACCCCACCAACGATTTCGAGGCGTCTAGCTTTGCAGCAGCGCCGTTGCATTGCCGGACATGATGGCGTTGCACCGAGCCACATCCATGACGAACCGTTTTTGTCCTTCGAGGTTCATGCGGATCACCCGCTCCGGTGCGTAGGAAAAGTCCGAACCGTAGAGAATGCGCGACGGATCGACATGCTCGACCAGCAAGCATCGCCTGCGTTCCAGCAAATTCACCGTAAAGAAACAGAAGGGGAAAAGGAGGGAAAGGGAAAAAGGGGCCAGGCTCGAATTTTGGCAAATCCTCACCTACAGTGATTCATGCCCCGTCGCCCCCGCATCCATCTCGACCATATCCCGCTGCACATCGTGCAGCGCGGTCACAACCGCGAGCCTTGCTTCTTCGCTGAAGAAGACTACACGGCCTACCTCCACTGGCTCGGCGAAGCCCTGCGCAAGGAAGCTTGCGCCCTGCATGCCTACGTCCTGATGACCAACCACGTTCACCTGCTCCTCACGCCCGAGCGAAGCGAAGCCGTGCCGCGCCTCATCATCGCCCTGGGGCGCCGCTACGTGCAGTACATCAATAAAACCTACCGTCGCACCGGCACCCTGTGGGACAGCCGCTACAAATCATCCCTCATCGACGCCGACAACTACCTCCTCAGCTGCCAGCGCTACATCGAACTCAACCCCGTGCGCGCCGGCATGGTCACTGATCCCGCCGATTACCGCTGGAGCAGCTACCGCAGCAACGCCCTCGGCCAGAGCAATCCACTCCTCACGCCGCACCCCGTTCATCAATCACTGGATAGTCTCGACAGCCAACGCCAGAGCGCCTACCGCGCCCTGTTCCGGCCCCATCTGGACACTGCCGCCATCGACGACATCCGGCTCGCCCTCAACCAGAGCCAGCCCTTGGGCAACAGCCGCTTTCTCGCCCACATTGAAGCCATGACCGGCATCCGCCGCGAAACCCGCCCCCGCGGACGACCACGCAAGGAAGCCACCGATCCGCAAATGGCCAACGATTCAGATCAAGGAAAACTCGGCATCTGAAACGGCTTGACGGAAATTAATTCGAGCCTGGCCCCTTTTATTCAACGCTAACCGAACAGTATTGAGACCTGACCCCGTGCTTGTGTTTTAGGCCCGTACTTTTGTACAGTCTGACTTAACCATTCTTCGCATTTTCCGTTAGTCACCAATAGACACGATTTGTGTGGTTAGGTCAGAAGGTATCTCTTATGAAACTCTCGACAAGACTTGGAATAGTTGTTGCCTGCAGCATGTTTGGGCTGCTCGTCCTTGGCGGGATGGGGTTGCATAGTCTGCGCACCAGCATGATGGAGGAGCGATACCTGCAGATTGACAACCTGCTCAAGATGTCCGTTTCTTTAGTCAATCGCTACTATGCTCAGGAAAGCTCTGGCAAGATGTCACACGCGGACGCGCAAGGAGCGGCCATTAATGCGTTGATGGGATTGCAAAACGGGAATGCCTATGTCTTTATTCGCAACGATCAGAATGTCATTTTGGCGCATATCCGACCGGATCGGATAGGAAAAGTGGATTCGGTAAATGCTGCTGCTTATAGCGAAGCATTGGCAAAGCAAGGGAAGTACGCTTTCGTTGAGATTATGCTTGCCAAACCCGGTGCTGATGTGAAAAACGTTACACCTAAACTCAATGGTGTGACACGTTTCGAACCTTGGGGATGGACGGTTGCGACAGGGTTTTTCCTTGATGATATTGATGCAAAATATAAGGTTAATGCAGCCAAAATATTTGGTGTAGGGCTGTTCTTGCTTTTTGTTACGTCTGCATTAACCATATTTTATGCAAGAAAAATATATCGGCAACTCGGGGGGGAGCCGGATTATTGTGCAGAGATAACCCGCGATATTGCTGCCGGGCATCTTGACAAGAAAATCAAGACCGCACCAAAAGATAGCGTCCTGGCGGGCCTTTCAGACATGCAAAAAAGTCTAAGCGTCATGATAGGGAACGTTTTAGACAAGGCCGAGTCGGTTAAATATGCGGCGATGAGCATCCAGGCCACGATGCAGGAAATCAGCACCGCCTCGGCGCATTCTTCAGAAGCGACATCCTCCACTGCGGCGGCCATCGAAGAGATGGTTGTTAGTGTCAGCATGATTGACGAAAACGCCCGTGAAACAGAAAACAACTCGGCCCAGGCAACAGAACTGGCAAGGCTTGGTGAGGCCCAGGTCGTTGCTGCATCAAACGAGATACAAGAAATTTCCACAAAAATAAAGTCGGCCTCTAGTCAGGTTACCGGGCTGGCCGAACGTATTTCGCAAATTGGAAGCGTTGCCAATGTCATTCGAGACATTGCCGACCAGACGAATCTTTTGGCACTGAATGCTGCTATTGAGGCAGCCAGAGCAGGGGAACAGGGGCGTGGATTCGCAGTGGTAGCGGATGAGGTTCGCAAACTTGCCGAGCGCACGTCTCTAGCTACCAACGAAATTGCAAAAACCATCAAGGCCGTCCAAGAGGATACTTCCTGTGTCGTGACAAGCATGGAAGAGGTGGCGCCTCAAATTGCACGGGGTATGTCTATGGCTGGTGAGGCGGCACAATCCCTGCAAGGGATTAATCGGGGTGCAGAAGCCACACTGACAAAAATCCGCGATGTGGTGCATGCAACGGCGGAGCAAACCTCTGCCAGCAACAGCATCGCAGCAAATGTCGAAAAAATAGCAGCCATGCTCGAAGAAGCGGATAAATCTGTGCAGGGGGCCACCGATTCAGTCCGTTCATTATCAGTTATGGCACGAGATATTCATGAAGCGGTCGCTCGATTCCACGTTGCACCGCGCTGATTTTGTTTTGTAGGTGCTGGTGGCTTTGTTGCACAAATCAATGTGAGGCCGCAATTCCCCTGACCCCAGACGGATTCATGCCACGCGCACGGTCAGAGGCGTTTCGAGTTGGGTGAAACGATTGAGCAGAGCTGCACGAATCTGCAGCTCTGCCACCTGCCGGTCAAAATCCCGTCGCTGAGTAACTTGAAACAGCGCATCTTGGTTTCAACCAGGCTGCGTCGGTGGTAGCCGCTCCATTTCTTCCAGATTGTCCGACCCAAGCGCTGGGTCGTGCGCAGGATTTCGTTCCGGGCACGCGCCCCCGCGCCACTGTCTTTCCAAGGCTGCGCATTCTTTCGCACAGGAATCAACGCCGTGGCGCCTCGGTTGGCGATGGCGGCGTGACACGCTTTTGTATCATAAGCACCGTCTGCCCCCACCGTTTCGACAGGCTCTTCTGGCGGAATCTGACCGAGCAATGCAGGCAGCATGGCGCATCTCCGACACTGTTCGCCGTGACTTCAATGGCCCGTAATAAAAGTAATAAAAGGGGCCAGGCTCACATTGTTTTCGCACTTTTCTCACCCCTCCCGCGAATGCCGCGCCACATAGCGCCGCAGCACGCCATCCATCCTCGCTTGCCAGCCTTCCCCCGTGGATTTGAAGTAGTCGATCACCTCCGGGCTGTAGCGCACGGAGACCAGAAGTTTCTTGCTGGCGGCCTTCGGGCGGCCGCGCAGGCTTTTGATCGGCTGCATCGCGGCCAACTGTTTGGGCGTGAGCGGCTGGGCGTCGGGGTCGGCCTTGGCGGCGGTGGTGATGGCGCGGTCTTCTTCGACCGTGGGCATGCGGATGGCGGGGCGTTTAGCAGTTGTCGACATAGTGTTTCACCTCTCGCCGGGTGGCCCGGCGCAAACTGATGATCCGCCGGGCTTCGCCCCGCTCAACGAACGCCAGGTAATACAGCGTCGAGGATTCGGGGGCCAGCGCGATCATGCGGATTTCTTCGTAGCCGAAACGGTCGTCGATCCAGACGAGCGCGGCATCCCAGTCCAGCGAAGCAGCCAGCGCCAGCGAGACGCCGTGCTTGGCCTGATTGGATGCGTCCTTGTCCGGATCGAACTCGATTCTCATGAATTAATGTAGCTACATTAATGGTTTGCGTAAAGGGTTTGCCGCAGGGAGGCCGAGGCGTTCATCAGCCCTCACACCCCACCACCACCAACCGCTCCGTCGCCCGCGTCATCGCCACATACATCAGCCGCGCCTCTTCCTCATCCTCGGTCGTGAGGGAATCCGCCCCGGGAATCACCACCAGCGGGAATTCCAGACCCTTGCTGCTGTGAAAGGGCAGCAGGCGCACCGTGTCCTGCGCGGCATCGAAGCGGATATCGTCTTTCCAGGTCGCCGGAATGCCGAGCTTGGTCAGTGCGGCGCGCACGGCCTTGCAGGTCGGGTAATGCCGGTAGAGCACCGCCATATCCCGCCAGGGCGTGCCGGCCTCATGCGCTGCCTTGAGGTGGCGGGCGATCCACTCGCCTTCGTCCTGTTGCTTGGGCAATTTGATCAGTAGCGGCGCCTCGCCATGCCGCCCGGCGGAGATGGGTGCTACGCGCGGCACGCCGTCTTCGTCCGCATCAGAGGGCGTAAGGCATTCGGCGGCGAACTGCTTGGCGAACGCCAGCACTTCGCTGGTGTTGCGGTAATTCACCTTGAGCACGGTGGTGCGGCCCTGCGCCTGGATGCCTACGCTCTTGAAGCTGAAGTTGCGCTTCTTGCCAGCGTCGTAGATGGACTGGGCGTCGTCGTAGAGCACCAGCAGCGCGTTGGTGCGCGGATCGACCATCTGGGTGACGAGCTTGAGCCATTCGGGGCGGAAGTCGTGGCCTTCGTCGATGAGCACGGCTTCGTATTGCCCACCGGGAATCTGGCCGCGCGTGGTGGCGTCGATCACGGCCTGTACCTGTGCGGCGTAGTACGCGTCGTTGTCTTCACCCTTGACCGGCAGGTCGACGTGGTAGGCCTTGAGCTGGGCGTAGCACCAGCTGTGGAAGGAGCGCACATCAACCTTGCCTGCCACGCCACGCGCCTTCATCCAGGCTTCGAGCCGGGCGGCGAGCGACTTGTTGTAGCAGAGCACGAGGATGGGCTTGGTGGCGGCGCGTGCGAGGTGCTCGGCGCGGTAGCCGAGGATCAGCGTCTTGCCGGAGCCAGCCACGCCGTGGATGACGCGGTGGCCGTCGCCGAGACTGCGCGCGAGCTGCTCCTGCTGGATGTCCATGACGCGCATGATGTCTGGCAGCTGGACGGGCTCGGCTTCGGTCTCCGCCGCGCTCTCGAACAGCCCGCTTTGCGTGGCGGGAGCGATGCGCACTTCGGGAAAGAGCTGCCAGCGGATGCGGTCGATCTGCGGCAGGCTCAGCAGGCAGGTGAAGCGGATGCGGAACATCTGCCACAGGCGTTCCTGGAAGGCTTCCGGCTCGACCGATTCGGTCATCTCGTCGGAGCAGATCACGAGGTTTTCCGGGATCACCTCGCCGAGCTGGCCGTCACAGAACTGTTTGCGCGTCATGTGGCTGAACACCACGCCATAGGCCCAGGGCAGGCGCAGCTTGCCTTGCTCGCGACCGCTGCTGAAGACGAGCTGCGGGTCGCGCTGCAGCACATTGGACACCGCCTGCGCGTAGTGCCGCGCCTGCTCCAGCGGGTTCAGCACATGCTTCACGCCGTTGGGCGTGAGGATGGCGGCATCCGTACGGCTGATGGATTGCAGCGTGTCGGGCTTCCAGTCCTTTACCTCCAGGATCAGGATGCCGCGCCGGGGATGCAGGATGATGAAATCAGGGTGGTCGTTGCGCGCACTACCCAGCGGCACGTCGTACCAGCACAGGTAATCCTCTTCGAGCTTGGCTTCGAGGCGCTGGGCAAGGCGGCGCTCGCCGGCCTGCATGCGGCTGGCACAGGTGCTGTACGCTGGAATCAGTGTTGCCATCGACCGCCCTCCCCGTATTCATTCAGGATTCTACGGGCTGGCCCCGGATTTCAGGCTGGCAAAAAGGCGATCTGGATCAATTCTTCCGGAATATCCGGGGGGCGGAGTGAATTCCGTCACGACGCGGACAGCATCCGGCCGGCGATTTGCCCATGCCGCTGCGATGCGGACGGCGGCTTAGCCGATATAGGCAAACACGGCGTGTTCGCTATCCCGGAAGGTGAAGCAGGCCACTTCCTGCAGGTTCATCCGTGCATGGGCGCGTAATGACGCTGCGTTGTCACGACGCACGAAGAGGATTCCTTCCCGCCCCGGGAGCTGGCGCCGGAGTTCCGCGAACATGGCCTGGGCGAGCCCTTGACCACGGTGCCCGGCGGCCACACAGATCGGGCCGTAGACGTAGGCATCGTCCCGACCGGGATAGGCTTCCAGCATGGTGCGGAGGATGGGGACTTCCCGGCTCCCGGCGCAGGTGCTCGTCATCAGGAAACCGATGACTTCGCCCTCATGACGGGCAATCACCATGGGCATCGCGCGCAGCATGGCCACGATCTGCTCCGGCGAAAAGCTGGCGGACAGGCTGCCTCCGCGCGCCGCGAGGTTTTCCATCATCAAGGCGTGAATGCCCGGCACGTCGGCCTCACAGGCGATGCTGATTCCGGTCTGGTTCTGGGGCGTACTCATCTGTCCTGATCTTTCGTCATCCGGTCCGTGGCGGGCTGCAGCAGGAATTCTACAGACCCGTCTTCAATTCTCCCGCTTCAAACTCCAAACGAATGCACTGAGCAGCCGGGTCTGGCGCCTGCCGGCGATGCGGCAAAAAACCGCGCCAGCGCAAAGCTTGCCGGCAATTTTCGCCGATCCGACCATGGCTTAGAAATGTGCGAAATCCCGCCAGCGCTCACCACAATTTGACTTTGGCATATAAAACAGTCCTGTGTTTTTAAGAATCAGGCACTTGCACGCCTTGAGGATTTATTACATCTGTCAATCGAAAAGTGGTCAGTGACTTGCAATGAAGGGGCATCAAGGCGGGAGCGAGATTCGGGCGTCACGCCAGCCTCTGTTCATTGTTTTCCGGAGTGCGTCATCATGGGAATTTCAGGCGTCGCAAACAGCGGATATTCCGCGCAAGACCTTGCCAGGCAGTTCAAGACAGCTGCATCGAATGCACAGGGCAATCAGAAACCCGTGGCCAGCGCTGCGCCAGCCAGCACAGTGCTGCCCACAGCCACGACAGCTGCACCTGCGACAAACAGCGTAGCGGGCGCCACAGCGGCGACAAGCAGTACCAGCGCGACCGACAGCAGCGACAACAATGCGGCGGCCGAGCAGGCCTTGCATGCACTGATTCACGATCTGTTCAGCGTGCTGCGTACGCAGGGTTCAGGCACCGGGACAAATGGTGTTCAAAATGCCAGCCAGGCTACGTCAGCCGTGACGGCGACGAGCGCAGGCAACACCGCGGCGGAGCAGACCCAGAACACGATCAGCATGAGCCCTGGTGCGCTGGCCTATTTGATCAGTGATCTGAACAAGCTGATGAGTGCCAGCGCTTCCGCAGCACCGCAGGCCGCACAGACAGCCCCGGCCCCCATGGCAAGCGCAATACCCCCGGCACCAGCCTCTGCGGGCTCGCACATCAACACCTATTCCTGAACGGTATGGATGCAGGGCCTGGCACGCACGCCGGGCCCGGATCGGTCACGCTTTTCCCTAAGGCCGGAATTTCCCTAAAATGCGGCGCCGTGTCGCCGGGGAATGATGGGTCCCGGTGGGAAGAGTGACCGATGTGTGATTCCGACACTGATAATCCGTGCATCCGTTGTGGCGCGTGTTGCTGCCACTTTCGTGTTTCGTTTTACTGGGCAGAAGGAGACGATGCGCCAGGTGGCCGTGTGCCTGCCGCCATGACTGTGCCCATCAATCCGTGGTTGCGCGCCATGGAGGGTACGGATCCGCCCCGACGTTGCATTGCGCTGCACGGCGAACCTGGCATACAGGTGCGCTGCAGCATCTATCCACTGCGCCCGACACCTTGCCATGACTTTGCTGCATGGCAGGCGGATGGTTCTCCGGACCCCAACTGCACCCGCGCCCGCGCCAGAAGCGGCTTGCCCGCGCTGCCGCACATCCACGCCAATGCCAGCGATGCGGAACGCCGGGTTGGCTGAGCACTTGCTGCCAGGCTTGACAAGCCGGCCGCGGGGTTTCTAGTATGGCCGCTCACCTTGGGGAGCTGGAATCGGCCGGCTGAGATAGAGAACCCTGAAATCTCTGACCCATCAACCTGATCCGGATAATGCCGGCGTAGGAAAGCGTGCAAGGCCTCCGGCCTTCTCCATGCCCCATTCCCCACACCTGATCCGGATCCTTTTTTAGAGGGATCCATGCGCATCGCAAGCCAGTACCGCAATCTGGAACTGATCCAGCAGAAAACCCCGCTGGTGGTCCACATCACCAACAACGTCACCATCAACGACTGTGCCAATGTCTGTCTGGCACTCGGTGCTTCGCCGGCCATGTCCGTCGATCCGTCCGACGTGGCCGAACTGGCCTCGTATGCCTCGGCGTTGGTACTCAATCTCGGGCTGGTCGACGCGCTGTCGCTGGAAGCCATGCTGGCCGCCGGCAAGGCGGCCCGCGCCAAAGGCGTGCCCATCGTGCTCGACCCGGTCGCCGCGGGTGCCACGAGCACCCGCCGTGCCGCCAGCCAGAAACTGCTGGAAGAACTGCGGCCCGAGATCGTCAAGGGCAATGGGGCCGAGATCAAGTTCCTGGCGGGTCAGGCTTCGCGTCAGCGCGGCGTCGATTCCCTGGATGACGAAGGGCTGGCCGAAGCCACCGCCATCCTGGCGTCCCGTTATGGCATCGTGGTGGCCGCCACGGGGCCGGAGGATTTCGTCTCCGATGGCCAGCGCACGTTCAGGATCAACGGCGGCACGCCTTACCTCGCGCGCGTCACCGGCACCGGCTGCATGGTGAGTTCGCTGGTGGGCAGCTTTGCAGCGGTCGAACGCGACTATCTGGTAGCCGCCGCGCAAGGCATCGCTGCCATGAAGCTGGCAGGCGAACGGGCTGCCGGCGCATTGCTGCCGGGCGAAGGCACCGGCCATTTTCACATCCGTCTGATCGATGCCCTGAGCTTGCTGGCTCCCGGCGATTTCAACGATGAAGGGCGGTATTCCGATGTCACAGCCTGAATCCGTTTTCGATCTGCGGTTGTGCCTGATCACCGACCGCGCATTCTGCCCGCCCGAACGCTTCCTGCCGATCCTGGCCGAGAGCCTGGATGCCGGCGTCACCTGGGTGCAGTACCGCGAAAAGCGCGGGCTGGATGATCGCGCCTCGTTTGAACTGGCCTTGCAGGTGCGCGAGCTGACCCGTGCGCGCGGCATTCCCCTGGTGGTGGATGACCGGCTCGACCTGGCACTGGCCATCGATGCAGACGGCATGCATGTCGGGCAACGCGATCTGCCGGTGCCCGTCATCCGCAAACTGTGGCCGCATATTCCGCTGCTCGGGCTGACGGTCAGCACCCTGGCGCAGGTAGAAGAAGCCTGCCAGCTGGGCGTCGACTATCTCGGCGCCGGCGCCTTCCCGACGCAGACCAAACTCGATTGCATCACAATCGGCACACCCGGCCTGCAGACATTCGTGGCACAAGGTGGCCTGCCGGTGATCGCCACGGGCGGCGTCAAACCGGAGAATACGCGCGAACTCATCGCCACAGGCTGTGCCGGCGTGGCGGTCGTCTCGGCGATCTGGGCCGCTGAACGGCCGGGCGAGATCGTGCAAACCCTGCGCCGCGAAATTGACGCAGGCCTGGCCGGCCCTGCCCCGGTTCAAGCCTGCCGGACCTGATCGGCTCCGTGCAGATCCTGCAACGCTTCGGCCAGACCGGCGAAGCGGAAGGCATGGCCCGCTGCCGCGAGCCTTGCCGGCAGGATCCGCTGACTTCCCAGCAACAGACCGGCACGCTGGCCGAGTAGCGCACGCAGGGCAAGCGCCGGCATGGCCAGGTGAATGCGGCTGCCCAGGCTGGCGGCGAGCGCGTCGCTGAAGTCTGCATTGCGGACCGGCTGCGGCGCCGTCAGGTTGAAGGCGCCGGCTGCTTCTTCGTCCTGCAGCAGATGACGCACCGCACCGACCCAATCCGCAATGTGGATCCAGCTCATCCACTGCCGGCCATCACCCAGACGGCATCCCAGCCCCAGCCGGAAAGGCAGGCGCATGCGCCCAAGCATGCCGCCGCTGTGGCTGAGAACAATACCGGTGCGCAGCACGCAGACGCGCAGCCCCAGATCAGCCGCACGGCCCGCCGCAGATTCCCAGCCTGCACACAGGCGCTGGCTGAAATCCTCTGCAAGCGATGCTGGCGAAACCGACGTTTCCGAACAGGGGGTGTCGCCGGTTTCGCCGTAAAACCCGATAGCCGAGCCGGACAACAACACGCGCGGCTTGACTGGGGCGGCGGCGATGGCCTCGACCAGCGCTTGCGTCAGCCCGATCCGGCTGCTCCACAAAACCTGTTTGCGCGCATGCGTCCAGGGTAGATCGACGATAGGCGCCCCCGCGAGATTGATGATCGCGTCGAAAGACATGCCGGCCTGCCAGTCAGCCAGACGCGCAAGTGGCCGGACCGCTGCGCCGCACACCGCCGCAACCCGGTCCGGACGACGGCTCAGCACGCTGATCCGGTGCCCATCGGCCAGCAAGGCGGTACACAGAGCACGCCCAAGAAGGCCCGTACCACCGGTAATGAGGATGTCCATGTCGGGAAGCCCGCTGACGGAAGAAGCTTCATTCAAGCACAACAAGTGCCCCGCCACCGCTATCCGGCGTAAATAACAAGATGAGGCAGAAACTGAAAAGGGGCTTTCCCCGCATTTCGCGAGAAAAGCCCCTTGAGCAAAGACCGCTATCTGGTCTGTTTACTTGACGCTATCCAGGATCAGCACCCAGTCGTTGCCGTAGGCCAATCCGACCGGTCGGGTCGGTGCGGTGGCCGCAGCGCTTCCCGGCGGGTCGAAGGTCTGGGTACCCACATTCGAATAAACACCGGTGGCATTCGTCGAAGTGCTGGCGACCTGGGTCAAGCCGCTGCGCGGATCGAACCATGTAGCCTTGACCTGGCTTCCCGTGATGACGCCGAGATTGACCGTGAAGTTGCGTCCGGTGTACGTGTAGAAGAACGCATAGCCATCGCCCCGGGTTGCCGCAACGTAGTCGTATTGCGTCCCCTGGTCAGCAACCATGCTGTTGTCAGGCACGCGGCTCAGATACGGGCGCGACAGCATGAGCTTCTTGAGGTACGGCAGCTGCGTTCCTCCCGTCGCTTCCAGTGCCACATTCCAGTAGTCGATCGGGAAGTCGTCCGCCGTAAACAGAGCACCGGTGGTGCCATCGCCCTGCCGGTAAACCTGCATCAGCGAGTTGTGACCATAGCTGTGGCCGAAGGCACCAGCGAACACGGACCAGTAAGCATAGCGACGCACGTCTTCCGGCTGCCAGCGCGTACCGTCGGTATTCTTGCTGATCCCCTTGGGATAATCCTCATACGAAGGTTCAACGTCGAGCGTCGGCTTGGTAGGCGTCAGTACGTAGTCATCCTGCACGTAGCGGTAGTTGTCTTCCCCGTAGTTGCGCTCGCCCGGATTGTTTGCGGCTGTGTCCTGCGCATAGGTACGGTGACCGGACTGGAACATGTTGAAATCAAGCCACGTCTTGCTATGGAACCATTGGGAGGAAGGCCAGCGACCACGGGGGTGATAGGAGATCAGGTGATTCGGGTCGTTGTCGCGGAAAGTCTGCCCCATCGCATCCCAGATATCGCCACGGATATCCCCCTTCTGATCGCCACCG
Source organism: Pseudomonadota bacterium (assembly GCA_018262235.1). GTDB lineage: Bacteria > Pseudomonadota > Gammaproteobacteria > Burkholderiales > Rhodocyclaceae > Uliginosibacterium. The sequence continues at coordinate 2,949 of JAGTRY010000061.1, read as the reverse complement.
ACAAACCAGATGATGTTCGGCTTGTTCTTGTAACGATCCGCGAGGAACTTGGCATAGGCCTTGGCGGAATCAAGCGTCACGAGGACGGGAACGCTGGTACTCGTCGTCGTGGCGACGACGTTGGACCCCCAGATCGGCACAATGGCAACGTAGATACCATCTTCGGCCGCCTTGTCGATCAGGTAATCGAGATTGTCCCAATAGTCATACTGGGTGGAGTCCTTGAAATCGTTGCCGGGCGTGGTATTGATCTTGGCGAGGTCGCCATCCTGCAGCGGTGTTGCACCATAAACATTCGGCTTGTACATGCTGTGGAGCGGAGAAATCTGGAGCACGTTGTATCCCTTGTCGCGCCGATTATCCAGATAGGTGCTGATTTCCTCGCGGGTGAGTTTGTATGACATCAGCCAGGCTGTGTCAGCGAGCCAGAAGAATGGGGAGTTGTCGGCCGAATGAACGAGGAAATGGCCGTTGTCCGATACTTTCAATGGCCACGAGTATGAAGGTGACGCAGTGGTCTGGGATGCCCCCCACTGTCTCCGCCACCACCACAGGCAGCGAGAACGGCTGCCGAGCACAGAATCATTGTCAGATTACGCATAGGAAAATCCTTTGGCTGTTGTTTTGAATAATTTCCTGGTGTAGCCCTAGACCCAAACCCGCCCGACACGTCAAAGCGCCAGGAAGTTATCAGGCAACATAGGTACATTTGGTATAAACGCCTGACATTTGGCCATTTTTCAGACTTGTTGCCATACAAATCGCTTTTATGATTTTTCCAGGTAGCAGATCGCAGGAACCGGATGCAGGGCCGGCTTCGTGGATTCATGGCGTGGGAACAAACCCGATCAGCCTGTTTTTGACCCGCGCAGCCCCTTGCACTGTTTCCGCCCCTGACACACCCCGGCACAGCGGAAAGAAGGGGCGCATTGACCAAAAACCGGCAATTAGTTAAATTTTTTAAAAATCAATCGAAAGCTTTTTACAATCAACTCAAAGCCGGTTCGGGCCGAATCAATCAGGCCGCGGCAGGAACTGACTGGTGGTCATACCCGTGACAGCGGATGGCAGGGCGAGGCGTACGTGGTAGATAAGCGTTTTGGGCAGTCTTTTCGCGTTGTTCTGATGCTGAAAGCGAAAGGGCGTTACGGCCGCAACATCATTGAAGGCATCTGTGACTATCTGAAATCGACCCGCTGCGGATGGGATATTCTTCTCGAAGAAGACTTCCGCTCTTGCGTGCAAAACCTGGCGAACTGGGATGGTGATGGCGTCATCGCGGATTTCGACGACCCCGAACTGGTCGCACTGCTCACCGATGGACATATTCCTGTTGTCGGGATCGGTGGTTCATACCAAAGCAATGCCCCCCACCTGAAAGACATCCCTTACGTTGCTTCTGACAATCATGGATTGGTGAGGGAGGCTTATGAGCACCTGATCGACATGGGATTGCCGCATTTCGCTTTCTATTCGATCACCCCGACAGCGAAGAATCTTTGGGCCCAGGAACGTGAAGAGGCATTTCGTGGCCTGATGACGGCAGATAGACACAAGGCACTGATCTACAGAGGCATTCCGACTTCCGCGCCAGACTGGAGCGCCATTCTCGACAACCTGGCCGAGTGGATCAGGACGCTCCCCAAACCGGTCGGCATCATCGCGGTGACGGACTCACGCGCGCGACAGGTCATGCAGGCCTGCATCGCGCAGGGCGTGTCCGTGCCGGAAGAAGTCGCAATCATCGGAATAGACGACGAACCACTGATGAGCCTGCTCAATCGCATCCCGATCAGTTCGGTCAGACAGGGAACGTACGAGATGGGACGCTTCGCAGCCCAGATGCTGCATCGTCGCCTGACCGACGCATTGCCCTTTGCTCCGCGCCAGATGGTGTCGCCCGCTGGCGTCAATGCTCAGGCATCAAGCTTTCACAAGCCCTTGCATGATCCCTACGTGATGCGGGCGAGACACTACATCCGCCAGTTCGCCGCACAGGGAATCCGTGCAACCCACGTGGCGGAATATGTCGGGGTGACCCGCAGCACCCTGGACGCACATTTCCTCAAAGTGCTCGGCTATACCGTGCATGAAGAGATCTTTTCCTTCAAATTGCGTCAGTCCCAGGCTTTGCTCGAAACTGGAGAACTGAGTCACGCAAAAATCGCGCAATCCTGCGGATTTACCTCACTTCAGTACATGTACGCCGTATATAAACGGGAGTTCGGATGTACGCCCGTCGAATACCAGATGCGCCTCCAAAGCGCCGCAATGACTGAAGCGTGCTCTAACTGACAAGGGATCAGGCTTGATGCTGTTCGCAGCAGACCACTTCACCTGTTTCCTTTGACTCTGCAGAACAACGCCTGCACCCATCAAACCTATTGATTTTCAGATATCAATAGCAACTCACTATCCGCATCATGCGGGCAATTCAATGGCTGGCCACCGGCAGGCTCGCTAAGCTGTGCATCAGGCCTTGCACCCACCCCATGAAAAGGAATGCCCCATGAGCAACGAAGCGAAATGTCCCTTTGGTCACGGTTCCCCCACCACACCCAGCCGTCAATCCAACCGCGATTGGTGGCCCAATCAACTCAATCTGAGCATCCTGCATCAGCATGCACCAGCCTCCAATCCGCTGGGCGCTGATTTCGACTATGCAGCAGAATTCAGGAAGCTCGATCTTGCAGCGGTGAAACAGGATCTCACCGCCTTGATGACAACTTCCCAAGACTGGTGGCCGGCCGACTGGGGCCACTACGGCGGCCTCTTCATCCGCATGGCCTGGCACAGCGCCGGCACCTACCGCACGGCCGACGGACGAGGCGGCGGCGGCACCGGCAATCAGCGTTTCGCGCCGGTCAACAGCTGGCCCGACAACGGCAACCTGGACAAGGCGCGCCGCCTGCTCTGGCCGATCAAAAGGAAATACGGCAACAAGATCTC
>JAGTRY010000151.1 GCA_018262235.1 Pseudomonadota bacterium | reverse complement strand
AACTTTGGCAATCTCTTCAAAGGGGCCCTTGAGGCTCATGGCTGCTGATACCGTTCAAACCTTGCCGACTGACCCGTTTCAAGATCTCGCGCCCCAGGATGCGCAGTTGCAGGCTGCCCGCCTGGTGCATGAAGCTTTTGCCGCCGCTTTGCGCTTGACCGCGCAGGGGGAAGGCAAACAGCTTGAGGATGCTTTGTCGCGTCTGGCGAGTCACTTGCGCGAATGGTCGCGCATGGCAACGCCTGAAGCGGCTTACCTGCGGTTGTCGATGGTCCTGGCCGGGCTGGATCAATGGGGGCTGGCATACAGCAAAGCCTTCGGTGCACCTGCGCTGGCTGGCCTCTCGGCGATTCTGTCTGACCTGCGGGACAGCATGGATCTGGCGGAAGAAGGTGCCTGTCAGCATTTTCTCGATGCATTGCATGAAGATGAAGCTGCCGCGCTGGAATTCAAGATAGCGTTCCGGCGCGAACTGCATTTGTCACTTTGGCACACCATGATTGCAGCGGAAAATCGCGAGCAAGCCGAAGTCCTGCTCAAGCTTTTGGGCGGCATGTTGCTGGCTTTGAACCGCGCAATGCCAACACTGGGCTGGCGCCTGATCGCGGATGCCCTGGCCTCCATCCAGATCCGCTGCCTGAAGCACGCGTTGGCCGTCAGTGGTCTGGCACAGGAAACCACCCGGGAATTGTTTGCCGGGCTGCAGACCGAGTTGCCGGAAGACATCCGGGAACTGGTCAATACCCATTCAGCCGAAGCCGTGCGCGCCTGGCGCGAAGCTCAACAAACCACCTCGCACTGAACGCCGTGGATCAAGCCTTGACCAGGGTGGCGATCAACGCGCCTTGTTCGGGCTTGTCGCCAACCTCCAGAAAGACTTCCACCACGATGCCGGCGTAGGGGCTGGGAATATCCAGCGCCACCTTGCCGGTTTCCAGCGTGATCAGATTGTCGTCGGCACGCAGTACATCACCCGGCTGTACCAGCACGTCAATGATGAACACGTCACCACTGGCGCAGTTGCCGCAGCTTGTCCAGCACTCCGGGTAACGGGGCATGCGGACTTCGATCAGATCAGGCATATCAGCAGACTCTTGAAACAGGCGCGCAGTATCGCATGGGCCGGGTGAGCGTCATCCTTGATCTGGGATAGGAGCGCAGGAGGCCGTCCGGCATGTCGGCCTCGGGATGCTCAGGTTGGCGAGGCCATGGCGCGGCACTGGGCGCAATCTTCCCAAGGCAAGCAGTCGCACACGCGTGGCTGCTCCACGTACCGGCTTCCCACAATGAGGATGCCTGCGGAGGGCGCTTGTGCTTTCGCTTTCACGGCAGGTCGGCCGGGGGCACTGGGCGCTGCAGGCGCAGAAGCATCGCGCGGTGTCGGGCGCCATTTCGCGAACGGAGCCATGTCGGCCTTGTCCGCCACATACCACAGCTTGTTCGCCGCATCCCAGCGCGCGCCCAGGGCTTTTGCGGCATCCTTCTCGGCGAAAGGGACTTTCAGGTCGAATCTCATGGTGTTGTGTGAGGCAATGGGTGAGGGCGGGATGATACGGGAAGCGGGCTTGCCGACCTACCGGTCTGCCCTGCTGCAAGCCGTCACAGATGCTTGATGGCTTTGCGTCGGGTCAGGCCCGAGACGCGATTCGCATGCGCCTTCATCCAGGCTACGTTCCTCGCACCAAAAAGAAGGCCACGCATCGCGTGGCCTTCTTCATTCCATTGACCCGTCCTGCCCTGAGTTGACACCTTTTCATGCCATGAAAGGGGAAGTCAGTTGGAGCCAGAGAAGAAGAGAACACAGCGTGACTACACGCTGGCTTTTAAATTATCGGTTGTCGATCAAGTCGAAAAGGGCGAGCTGAGCTACAAAGAGGCCCAGGCACGTTACGGCATTCAAGGTCGTTCAACGGTTTTGAAGTGGCTACGCAAGCATGGCCATCAAGACTGGGGTGGCTCGGGGGCGGCGCGTGTGCCAAGCTCTTGCCCCATGAAGAAGAGTTCTTTACCGCTCACCCCTGAGCAACAGATCAAAGCGCTGGAAGTTCAGTTGCGTGCAGCGCAGGAGAAAGCCCAGCTGTTTGAGGCCGTAGTCGAGGTGCTCAAGAAAGATTACGGGGTGCGTCTCGTAAAAAAGCCTTCGGGCAAGTCCTCGCACAAAAGCTCGTCCAAGGGCTGAGTGTGCGCAGGGCTTGCCAGTGCTGGGGACTCAGTCCTCAGGCGTATTACCAGGGGCGATCGCGTGAGCGAACGAGTGAGGCGCGTGATCGTCATGTCCTCGAACAGGTCATGGAAGTACGGCGCACGCAGCCACGTCTGGGCACGCGCAAGTTGCAGCACGTGCTGCGCCAACCCTTGTCAGAGGCAGGAATAAGCGTGGGCCGTGATGCGCTCTTCGGTATCCTGCGCCAGGCGCGCCTATTGGTTGTTCCACGCCGTGCCTACCACAAGACCACGAACAGTCATCACCGCTTTCACCGCCATCCCAATCTGCTCAAGGCGGGGCCGCAGCAATGTCGTCCAGAGGGCGCCGAGCAAGTGTGGGTCGCCGACGCCGACGCAAGGCGCGTGCGCCTACCTGAGCCTGATCACGGACATGTGGTCACGCCGGATCGTGGGCTATCACGTGCATGACACCTTGCAGACCCACCAGGTCAGTCAAGCCTTGAAGATGGCACTTAAAACACGTCAAACCCGGCAAGCATTGATCCATCACTCAGACCGAGGCATCCAGTATTGTTCGGATGCGTATCAACAACTGCACCGTCGCCATGGCATCACGTGCTCAATGACTGACGGCTATGATTGCTACCAGAACGCCTTGGCAGAGCGCGTCAATGGCATTCTGAAGAACGAATTTCTGCTGCATCGACCGGCCGATATTGAACAGGCTCGACGCATGGTCAGTGAATCAGTGAAGATCTATAACCAGCAAAGACCGCATTTGTCCTTGAAAATGAAAACGCCCGATGAGGTTCAGCGGGCGTCTATTGCAAGGATCAACCAGAGCGAAAATCTACGCTCGCAGGTGTCAACCTAATTCAGGACGGGTCACATCAAGACCCAAACGGCGCTCAGCCCTCGTACGCCTCCGTCGGCACGCAGGCACAGAACAGATTCCGGTCGCCATACACATCATCGATGCGGTTCACGCTCGGCCAGAACTTGTTCTCGCGCACATATGGCAACGGGAAGACGGCTTCGTCGCGGCCATAGGGCTTGCTCCACTCGCGGCTGATGACATCTGCTTGCGTATGCGGCGCGTTCTTCAACGGATTGTTGTCCGCAGGCAGCGCGCCGGATTCGATGCGGCGGATTTCCTCACGGATTGCCACCATCGCGGCGATGAAGCGGTCCAGCTCGGCGCGGGATTCCGATTCGGTAGGCTCGACCATGATGGTGCCGGCGACCGGGAAGCTCATCGTGGGGGCGTGGAAGCCGTAGTCCATCAGGCGTTTGGCGATGTCGACCTCGCTCACGCCTGTCAATGCCTTGATCGGGCGGATATCCAGAATGCATTCGTGGGCGACGCGGCCGTGCGTGCCGGTGTAGAGCACCGGGTAGTGCGCGTTGAGCTGGCTGGCCACGTAGTTGGCATTGAGGATGGCAATTTCGGTGGCGCGCTTGAGCCCCGTGCCGCCCATCATACGGATGTACATCCACGAGATCGGCAGGATGCTGGCAGAGCCGAAAGGTGCTGCGCTGACTGCCCCTTGCCCGGCATGCGAGCGGCCGTCTTCGCCGGTCGCGGCGACGACGTGGTCGGCCATGAAAGGTGCCAGGTGCGCAGCCAGACCGATCGGGCCCATGCCGGGGCCGCCGCCGCCGTGGGGAATGCAGAAGGTCTTGTGCAGGTTCATGTGGCTCACATCCGCGCCGATGGTGGCGGGCGAGGTGAGGCCGACCTGGGCGTTGAGATTCGCGCCATCCATATAAACCTGACCGCCAGCTGCATGGACCAGTGCGCAGATTTCCTTGATGGCTTCCTCGAACACGCCGTGCGTGGAAGGATAAGTGATCATCAGCGCGGCGAGCTTGTCGCGGTAAAGATCGATCTTGGCGTTCAGATCAGAAACTTCGACGTTGCCATTGTCATCACAGGCGACAACGACGACTTCGAGACCGCACATCTGTGCGGAGGCCGGGTTGGTACCGTGGGCGGATTTCGGGATCAGGCAGATCGTGCGATGCGCTTCGCCGCGCGCGGCGTGATAGCGGCGGATGGCCACGAGGCCGGCATATTCGCCCTGCGCGCCGGAGTTGGGCTGCATGCAGATGGCCGGGAAGCCGGTGACCGCGCGCAGATAATCGGCAAGGCCTTCGATCATTTCGAGATAGCCGCTGACCTGATCGCGTGGTGCAAAGGGGTGGATGCGACCGAACTCGGGCCAGGTGATCGGGATCATCTCGCTGGTGGCGTTGAGCTTCATGGTGCAGGAGCCCAGGCTGATCATCGAGTGGTCAAGCGCCAGATCCTTGTTCTGCAGGCGCTTCAGGTAGCGCAGCATTTCGTGTTCGGTGTGATGCGAATTGAATACCGGGTGGGTGAGGATGGCATCCGTGCGCAGCAGTTCTTCGGGCAGGCGCGCGCCGGAGATGGCGGTATCCAGCAGGTCTATGTTGGAGCGGCCATTGGCCGCGAATGCTTCCGTTGCTTCGCGGCCAATGGCCGCTCCAACGAAAATCGTCAGCAGAGCCGCCACATCTTCACGCGAGCTGGTTTCATCGAAGCTCACTCCCAGCACTGTGGATGAAACCTGGCGCAGGTTATAGCCTGCTGCCAGCGCGGCTTGCAGGATTGTTGCGGTGTGTTCGCCGGTTGCGATATTGAAGCCGTCGAAGAAGTTGTCTGCCCCCAGCACGAAGCCCGCGTCGCACAGTCCGGTGGCGAAAATCTTGGCGAGGCGGTGAATGCGCCGGGCAATCGTGCGCAGACCTGCCGGGCCGTGATAGACGGCGTAGAAGCCGGCCATGTTGGCGAGCAGGACTTGCGAGGTACAGATGTTCGAATTGGCTTTCTCGCGGCGGATGTGTTGTTCACGTGTCTGCAGCGCCATGCGCAGCGCCGTCTTGCCCGCCGCATCCTTGGATACACCGATGATCCGCCCGGCCATGCTGCGGGCATTCGATTCGTGGGTGGCGAAGAAGGCAGCGTGCGGGCCACCGAAGCCCATCGGTACACCGAAGCGCTGGCCGGAGCCGAAGGCAATGTCGGCCCCCATCTCGCCGGGGCTCTTCAAGAGCACCAGCGCCATCAGGTCGGTTGCAACAGCCACGCAGGCGCCGCGAGTCTTGGCGGCGGCGATCAGCGCGCTGTGGTCTGCCACTTCGCCGGTAACATTCGGATACTGCAACAGCACGCCGAATGCATTGGCACCAACCGCATCGGCAGCAGGGCCGACCACGACCTCGATGTCGAGCGGCTCGGCGCGCGTGCGGATGACGTCGATGGTCTGCGGCAGCACGTCGTCGGCCACGTAGAAGACATTGCTTTTCATCTTCACGCTGCGCAGGCACAGCGTCATGGCCTCGGCAGCGGCCGTACCCTCGTCCAGCATGGAGGCATTG
>JAGTRY010000150.1 GCA_018262235.1 Pseudomonadota bacterium | reverse complement strand
TTTCCGATGGACTGGGTCATCAGGCAGCCGTCCTTGTTGCGGATGGTGACGCGGATCACGTTGGCCTGTTTGGCGACATTGGCAGCCAGGATTTCGAGGTTGCCATAGTCATAGCCGACAACCAGCGAGGCGGCGCCAGAGGCTGTGGCCGTGGCAACGCTCTGTCCCACTTCGTCGATCAGTTTGTTGAGCGAGCCGCGCTCGTTCTGGACTCTGAGCATGCCAATGGCGGCAGAGGTAAGCAAAACGCCCGCCATGACATAACCAATAAGCTTGGTGCTCAAACCGTACTGCAAGTTGCACTCCATGAAATGGGGGGCTCTACCGCAAACATATTTACGGTTGGCAGGGCTGCAAACTGAAGATGTGCAAAATTATCTGGATGTGGATCCCGTTATAGGCATTCTGCTGTTGAGATTGCTGTATCCGGCCGCCCCCCGCTGCAACTGGCTTCTTTTCATGCGTGGTGCCGGGCTATGCGCCAGCCTGCCAGGCAGGCTAATGGGATTGCCTGCACGCCAGCTTCAAGTCTGCTCCCACGGCAAACCATCAAATTTCCAGCCATTTTTGGTACAGCGGTGACGCGATTCATCCATGTCGCCTTCAAACCCGTGGGTGACGTTGTAAACTTCGGGAAAGCTGTACTTTTCAAGATAGCGCCCGGCCTCCATCGAACGCCGCCCCGAGCGGCAGATCAATACCACCGGGCGATTCGCCGAGGCTGCCTTGCGTGAGTGGCCAAGAAAGTCTGGATTCACGTCCCAGTCGGGGCCGTCCTGCCACGCGATATGGATCGCGCCGATCGGGTGGCCGACGAACAGGTATTCGATTTCCGAGCGGCAGTCGATAAACACCGCTTCCGGGTGTGTCTGCAAAAATTCAAAGGCCTCAGTTGGCGTCATATGCTTCATTGCAATCTCCTCAGATCACCGGTTACCTATAACAGTATGGGTTTCTAGCGTCCAAAAAACAAAAAGGCCCCGTTTACCGGGGCCTTTTTAGCAGACTGCAACCATTCAAGCAGCCGCGAACTTCACTCGCGTGGCATTGATCCGCGTGAGGCCGAACAACCCCGCACCCATCAGAAACAATGTACCGGGTTCCGGCACGCCGTTGTTGCCGCCGCTACACCCCGGCGTTCCTGGGGGTGCGTTGTCACAGGTGCAACCGGCAAGCGAAATCAGTTTGAAATTGTCGTTGCCTGCCTTGGTGGGGTCTCCGCCAACAAAGGTATTCAGCGCGCCAATCAGCCAGTAGCTTGAATAGGTGCTGTTCGCAAAGTTATGTGCCCCAGTGCTTGTGCCACCCAAAATATTGCCGATCAGCGACCAGCCGTTTGCCAACAGACCGGCATAAGACTGCCCGGCCAAAGCGGCGGGATCGCCCGTGCCAGTAAATGCCAGCACGGTGAAGTCGGAATCTCCAGACACCCAGCCGGCACTGAAGGAGCTGAGGTTTACTTTTTCAGTGAAGGAAAACAGGATGGAGTCCACGCGTTCATTGTTATCGATCGCGTGTTCAGGGTTGGTCCCTTCATTGGCATCTCTACCCGATGGACCGCCAGTGCAATTGGCGTAGCCCGAGCAATCATTATTCCGAACACCCAGCCCGCTGCTGCCGTTCAGCGTGATATAGGCACTATCAAGCAGTACATTTGCAGAATTAACAGTATTGGCCCAGCCTGAAGCGGTGGCGGTGATCCCGCCCTGCGTGTTGGTTTTGGTGTTGTTGAACGTCCAGGTGTCGCAATTAGGATTGGTCGTCGTCCCGCCACCACCACAGTTCGTGTCATAGGTTGATGAGTACGTGGCTTGCGCAGCGTTCATGACACCCAGTCCGAGAACCAGCGCAGCGATCACTTTTGTTGTTTGCCAGAATTTTGTGGTCATTTTGAGTTGTCCTTATTTGTTTTTGGAATCTGCAAACCGGTATAAGCAAGACGTGTACCAAATAATTAAATATCCTTGATAATCATCAACATATCAAAACACGGCTGGTTTTGTTGGGCCTGATTTTACGAATAGTGTAAAAAAAACCGACGCAGGGTGCGTCAGGGGCAGGCGCTCAAGCGGATTATTTGTTTACTGCAAGCTTGCGCTTCAGCGCCTGGGCCAGATGGTCACGGATCTCCGGATTATTGGGAGACCGCACCTGGGCTTCCCGCAGATAACGTAAACCCTTTTCCACTTGCCCGGCCTCCACCAAAGCCCACCCCAGGGTGTCGGCGACATTGGCGTCACTCGGGGCGAGTTGATGGGCCTTTTCTGCCACGGCCAGTGCACCCGGCTGGCCCCGCTTGAGCATGACATAGGCCAGATCGTTGTAGATGCTCGCGTCATTGGGAAACTGCTTGCTCAGCTTTTCGTAGTGTTGTTGCGCCAAAGCCAGTTGCCCCGCCCGGATGTACGCACCGGCCAGAACACGACGAGCACGCTGATCCGCAGGATGGCTATTGACCCAGGCTTGGATAAACTCCAGCGCCCGTGCATTGTTGCCTGCCTGACTGTAGGCGTTATATAGACTGACTGCATGCTCTGAATTTTTCTCAAGATTCAATGCGTTGTTGTAGGCGGTCATTGCCTCAACATAGCGCTGGCGCTGCATGGCGATATCGCCGAGCAGCTGTTGCACTGCGGCTTCACGTGGATACTGTACGGCCAGGGCACGCGCCTGTTGTTCAGCCGCATCCAAATTGCCTGACAGCTTTTCCAGACGGGCCTTGAGCAACAGAGAAGGGAAGTAGCCCGGCTTGCTCAGCAAGGCTTTATCCAGTGAATAGCGCGCGCCTTCGTAATCGCCTGCGCTGATCAGAAGCTGGGCCGCCCGCTGCTGCCAACCCGCATCAAAGCCGGCAAGTTGCGTAATCTGCCGAAAATTTTCGCGGGCCAGGCCACGATTCCCTACGGCAAGATAAGCACGGCCCAGGGCTGCCAGTGCTTGCAAATTATCCCGGTTGCTTGCCTGGACTGCCTTGGCGATGTCCAGCGCTTTTTGGGCATCGCCCGTGTTCAGATACAGATCAACCAGCAGGATATTCGGCCTGAGACTTTTCGGATTGTAAGAACGCGCTTTCTCCAGCCACCTGATGGCGTCCTGTGGGCGCCCGCTGGTGAGTTCCACCTGAGCGAGCTCGAACAATGCATCCAGATTTTTCGGCTGGTCATGGAGAATGGCCAAAAGCCGCCGCCGGGCATCATCGGGTTTGCCTTCGTACAGATCGAGCCGTGCCAGATTGAGTCTGGCCGGGGTAAAGCTCTTGTTTTTCTCCAGCACCTGCTCATAGGTTTTGCGGGCGCCCACCCGGTCCTTGGCGACCCCTTGCGCGACCGCCAGAAGATTCAGCGCGGTCAAGTTTTTCGGCTCGCTTCGGGTGACCGCCTGTAATACCTGTACCGCCTGTTTTGCCTGGTCTTGCTTGAGATACATGATGGCTAGCGGCACGCCTGAACGAGCGTTTCCGGGATTCCCGGCATAAGCTTTCTGGAGTTGCACCGTGCCCTGCGCTTCCTGCCCGCTCCCGATCAGACTCAGACCAAAGTTTGCCGTGATGTCCGGCGCGTTGCCGCCGCTCATTGCGGAAGCCTCCTCAAGCAGGGAGACTGCTCTGGTGTGTTGGCCCAGGTTCATATAGGCCGATGCCAGCATCGACAGTGCCTGCGGGTCATTGGGCCGGCTACGGCCGGGGCCTTCAAGTGCCGCTACCGCCTTGGCATACTCCCTTTCGCCCATCAAAATCGAGGCCATGATCTTGCGCGCGCCCAAGTGCTGGGGAAATTTCTTGAGGTAGGCGCCAAGATAGGTCTTGGCCTTCTCGTTCTGGCCCAGGCTGTAATGAGAAATACCGCCCAGTAGCACCAGTTGGGGACGCGTAAGAACCGCTTCAAACGGGAGCGCGTCCAGGGCACTGGTTGCGGCGACAAGCGCATTACGAACTTCGGCCTCTTTTCCCTGTTGCCCTGCCAGCAGCGCCTGCAGATAAGCACTCCTGGGATCAGCCGGGAATTTCTGCTTCAGTATCGCCACATCCCGGGCGGCCTCCCCGACTCTTTTCAAGTCAAACAATAAAGACGCCCGGGCGATCAGTGCATCAAGGTAGTCGGGCTTCAGTTTCAAGGCCTTGCCATAGCCCGCCAGCGCACCCTGAATATTGCCTTGTGCATGGGCAATCGAGCCCATCATGTTCCAGCCGAATGGGTCGGTCGGGTTTTTTGTCACCGCCAGTTGCGCCATGGACTGAGCATCTGAAAAGTGATTGCTGCGCAAATAGACCATCGATTGCGCAACCAGTGCATCTGAACGATTGGGATCGATCTGTCGGGCCTGCTCCAGCGATTGAATGGCTGCCCGTTCCTGACCCTGGTCCAGTTGCGCATACGCCCGGGTAACCAGCACTTTGTATTTGACGCCAGGCGGCAGCCCATCGGGCGAGAATCGCTCCAGCAGTTCCTGATTCCGGCCAAGCAGGTTATAGACTTCAACCTGCATGGCGATAATCTGGGAACGATCAGCACCCAGCCTTTCTGCATCCGCCAGAACCCGCTCAGCTCCCAATGGTGCACCACTCTTGAGATAGGCCTCCCCCAGAAGAACCAGGGCAGGCAACATCTTGCTGTCCTGCTGCAGCGCGTTTTTCAATTGAACAATGGCACCCTTGGCGTCGTTTCGCTCCATGCGAACCAGCGCATCTTCGTAATAGATCGACGCTTTTTCCACCTGGTCGGCGGCGAACACGGCAGGCTGGAGAGGCGCGCTCAAAAGCAGCGCCAACAGGATGGGATTCAATCGTCTTCTTGCAGTCATCGGGCTTTTCGCGAATCTGTATTTGGATGGGTATTCGAACGAAAAGACAGGCAATTATCACGCCAGCCCACTTGGCACGTGATTTGCCAACTTGAGCGGAATATCGCCACATTTCCTGTGGCAAATTGGATAGAGGTGGCGACTTGTCGACAGTTACAGACCGGCGTGTCAGCCGGTGTAACATTCGGGTTTGCCTGATCCCAACCGCGCCATGCCCGACCGCTCCACCTTGATCCGCACCCTGCTCGCCCAACGCATCCTGATTCTCGACGGAGCGATGGGAACGATGATCCAGTCGTACAAGCTGGACGAAGCCGACTATCGCGGCACGCGCTTTGCCGACTTCGCGCACGACCTGAAAGGCAACAACGATCTGTTGTGCCTGACTCAGCCGCACATCATCAAGGAAATCCACGCCAAGTATCTGGCCGCCGGAGCGGATATTCTGGAAACCAACAGCTTCAACGCCACCTCGATTTCGATGGCGGATTACCACATGGAATTCCTGGTGCCGGAGCTCAACTTCGCCGCTGCCCGGCTGGCACGCGAGGCCGCCGACGAGGCGACCGCATCCAACCCGGCCAAGCCGCGCTTTGTCGCCGGCGTGCTCGGCCCCACCTCGCGCACCGCGACTATTTCGCCAGACGTCAACGACCCCGGTTTCCGCAATGTGGCGTTTGACCAACTGCGCGTGGCCTATCTGGAAGCGATCGACGGCCTGGTGAGGGGCGGCGCCGACGTCCTGATGGTCGAGACGATTTTCGACACGCTCAACGCCAAGGCCGCGCTGTTCGCCATCGAGG
>JAGTRY010000060.1 GCA_018262235.1 Pseudomonadota bacterium | reverse complement strand
GCCTTCCATCATCGGCACGTGCTTGTGAGCCGCGGCGTGGAACACGATGTCGGGCCGATGCTCTGCGAACACGGCATCGACGCGCCGTACGTCCGTGACGTCGCCGATGACCGGGCGGTGCATCGTCATGCCGACCGTGATCATGAATAGCCCCAGCAACACATCGCGGAAGGGTTTGATGTCTTCTTCCACTTGAATGCGGTACTCGGTTTCCGAAATCAGCATCCCCGCCAGAAATGCCCCCAGAGCCAGAGACAAACCGGCCAGTTCCGTCACCCACGCCAGCCCCAGGGTGATGAACAGAATGTTAAGCATGAACAACTCGGAGGATTTGCGTCGCGCAACGAGCAAGAACCAGCGCCGCATCACGCGCTGACCAATGAACAGGATCAGCGCCAGTACAACGATCGCTTTGAGTGCGGCAATCCCCAGTGTTGGCAGAAGCGTGTCAGCAGGCTGGGAAAGCGTCGGAATCAGGATCAGCAGCGGGACAACCGCCAGATCCTGAAACAACAGCACACCAATCACCTGGCGGCCATGCGGGGCTTCCAATTCCATGCGATCCACCAGCAACTTGGAGAGCATGGCCGTCGACGATGTCGTGACAATGCTGGCCACAGTAAAGCTGGCAGCCCACCCCATCCCGAGCAGTCGTTCCGTCACCATGAACACCAAAAGCGTTCCCAGAACCTGGAGGCTCCCCAACCCCAACACGATGCGTTTCATCGCGAACAATCTGGGCAACGAGAACTCGAGACCAATCGAGAACATCAGAAAAACCACACCGAACTCCGCCAGATAGCGCGCCTGGGCACTATCCGGCACCACCCCTGCTGCATGGGGACCTAACGCAGCCCCGACCATCAAATAGGCCAGAACAGGGGGCAAACTGAAAACACGAAACAGCGCAACCGCAAAAACGGTCGTCGCCAGCAATATCAGGGCTACGGTAAAAGATCCATGCATGGTGTGGTTTTTATGTTTGGCACGCTTCCGGGCAAGCGAGCTGACAAGCGGCTTTGTTATACTTGGTCTTCAGTTTAACCGCAGCCTGCTCATGAGCCCAACTGTCCCAAGGAACACCGCTGCAACCGCACCTGGCAACGCATTGGCCACAGCACGACGCGTACTGTCCATCGAATCCGCAGCGGTTGCCGCCCTGACCAGTCGTCTGGGCGCGGACTTTGAACGTGCCGTCACCCTGATCCTTGAAGCCAAGGGCCGCGTCATTGTCAGTGGGGTCGGGAAATCCGGCCATATCGCACGCAAGATCGCCGCGACCATGTCCAGTACCGGCACCCCGGCCTATTTTGTCCATCCCGGGGAAGCCGCACATGGCGATCTGGGGATGATTCAACCAGACGACGTACTGATCGCTCTGTCCAATTCAGGAACGGCAGAAGAACTGCTGATCATCGTCCCGCTGGTCAAACGCATGGGGGCCGGCCTGATCGCCATTACCGGCAAGCCCCAATCACCACTGGCCCAGCTCGCCGACGCCCATCTGGATGCTGGCGTGGAGGAAGAAGCCTGCCCGCTTAACCTGGCCCCTACTGCCAGCACCACTGCCGCTCTGGCCATGGGGGATGCACTCGCGGTTGCGTTGCTGGAAGCGCGCGGCTTCGGGCCAGATGACTTTGCCCGCTCCCACCCCGGCGGAGCTCTGGGTCGTCGGCTCCTGACCCATGTCCGTGACATCATGCGCACCGATGCAGCCGTCCCGAGTGTGCCGCTTACTGCTTCATTTTCCGAAGCCTTGCTGGAAATGTCGCGCAAGGGTTTGGGCATGACTGCCATCGTCGACAATGGCCGCGTCGCGGGGATTTTCACCGATGGCGACCTTCGGCGCCTGCTCGAGCGCAAGATCAACATCCCGGACCTGATGATTGCCGATGTCATGCATCGCAATCCACGCAGCATCGGCCCCGACGCACTTGCAGTAGAAGCGGCTGAAATGATGGACCGCCACCGTATCAGTCAGGTACTGGTCGTGGACGCCGAACAACACTTGGTCGGAGCATTCAACACACTCGACCTGATGAACGCCAAGGTAATCTGATGCCCAAAACCCAGCATTTCGCGGTAGAAAGTGCCGCACGCCTCCATTTGATGGCTTTCGACGTAGACGGAGTCCTGACGACCGGGGATCTCTACTTCACACCGAATGGTGACGAGATCAAGGTGTTTTCAAGCCTTGACGGTCATGGATTGAAAATGCTCTCCGAAGCCGGGATCAAGATCGCCCTCATCACCGGACGCAAATCCGCGATGCTTGAACGACGAGCGGAAAATCTTGGCATCCAGTATGTATACCAAGGCGTCGAAGACAAACGTGCGGCCATGCGTGACCTGCGTGTTCTGCTGGATCTGGATGCTGACCACTGCGGTTATATGGGGGATGATGTGGTGGATCTCCCTGTACTCCGGGCGTGTGGATTTTCTGCCACGGTGGCTGACGGACATGATTTCGTCAAACCCCACGTTGACTATGTCAGCTCAAAGGGAGGAGGCCGTGGTGCCGTGCGCGAAGTCTGCGACTTCATCCTGGAAGCACAAGGCAAACTCGACGACATGCTGCAAGCCTATCTACACGTATGAACCGTATCAGCACTCACTTCCCGTTGATCATCGCCGCCCTGCTGGCGCTTGCCACGTTCTGGCTGGAACAAGTCGTACGCAATGAATATCGTAGCGGAGAAGGAAACAACCGCCACGATCCTGATTTCGTCGTCAATCAGGTTTCGGTCAAGCGCTTTGATGTCGAGGGCAAGCGCGTCTCCCAAATAACGGCTTCCCAACTACAGCATTATCCTGATGACGACACGGCGGATCTGACTGACCCGGTCATCACGCTATTGCGCGATGCGAGACCCACCATTTTCAGTAGCCACACCGCTCACGCGAACAACGACACCAAGGTCGTCGTCATGCAAGGAGATGTGCGTGGAGAACGTGCGGCAGGCGTGGATCAGCCAGCTCAGACGATGGCGACGGAAGAACTCACCGTACTGACCGATGACGAAATCGCTCGTACTGACAAACCCGTCGCCTTGACCCGGGGGGGATCCCGACTGACGGGCATTGGCGCAGAATGGAACAACCTGAGCGGACAACTTGCAATTCACAGTCAAGTACGCGTCACTCTGCCCCCTAGAGCGAACGCCCCCCAATACTGATTACTCGAGATACATCTATGCTCTCCATTTCCCGTTTCACACTACTTACTTTACTGCTCATTGCACCACCCGTTCATGCGGAACGGGCAGACCGTGAAAAGCCCGTCACCATAGAATCCGACAAGCTCAACGTAGATGATCGCAACAAGGTGCAAGTTTTCGAAGGCCGCGTAAAACTGGTTCAGGGAACACTGGAACTGCTGGCGGACAAAATGGTGGTTACGCAAGACGCGGACGGTTTTCAGAAAGGAGTAGCCACTGGTGGCAAGGATGGTCTAGCGCGTTTCCGGCAAAAACGTGAAGGCAAGAACGAGTACACCGAGGGTGAAGCCGAGCGTATCGAGTATGACGGACGGAATGACAAAGCCAGGCTGTTTATCCGTGCAATGACCCGCCGTGGCCAGGATGAAACTCGCGGTCAATACATCGAATACGATGGTTATACGGAGCAATACTCTGTCACCAGTGGTCCGGATGGCGAAGTAGCCAAACCTGGCGGCGAACAAGTCAAAACAATTATTTTCCCGAAGGGGGTCACGCCTGAAACCGCTACATCAACCCCCTCGCCTGGCAAGCGTTGAGAGGCCCCTTAGTAACATCGCTTGAAGGCCCTGTCGCCCTTATTCATCCTCGGCAATTAAAAAACCCGCAGCCATTGCAGCTGCGGGTTGAAAAGCCCGGCAGGTAGGCCGGGGCCCGATGAGGAGATTTCAGGCGGCCTTCTTGGCCTTGCTTGAAGAGGCACCCACAGCCTTGACGGTTGCCGTCGTTGCGGCGGCAACATTGGCTTCTGCGATTTCAGCGACCTGCTTGGCAGCCTTGTTAAGGCTGTCGTAGGCGGAATTCGCTGCTGCGATGGCGGACTTGACGGCGGCTACCGCAACATCAGACCCAGCCGGCGCCGACTTGGCTGCTTTGTCCAGCGCCGCAGATACATTCTTGTTAACTTCGGACAGCTGCGATTCGAGGATCTTGGTGATGTCTTCCTGAGCGGCCGCGCTGATCTCATACACGCTGCGGCCATAGGAGACAATTTTTTCGACTGTAGGCTGTGCCAGCGCCGCTTGCAGAGAGACCAGCTCCTGTGCATCTTTCGCCCCAAGCAAAGTCTTGGCGTTCGCAACACTGTCTTCCAAGATGGCACGGGCTGTATTGAGGTTGAGTGTAGCCAGTTTTTCTGCGCTGGCAAAAGCAGTATTGGCAAGAGTCAGGGCGGCTTCAATGGATGCCTTGTTGGCCGTGCTGATTTGTTCGGGAAGGGACATAGCAAGCTCCTGATGATCATTGATCGAAAAGCGGCTATCTGCAGAGAGAGAATGCCTGACTCAAACAAATTGCTGCGCCGCACAATCCGAATTATACGAACGACTTTCTGCCTGTCAAGGAAAACATGTTGCACTGCAAAAGCGACCAATTTCGGTGCCATGAAGTGCCAAAGACAGTCCCATCTGCCAGTCGGTTTAATGTGCCTTTTGCTAGGTAGGCACACACCGCAAGAACTGCTGGCGTTCGACGGCCCTAGGCTGGAACAGACTCACCAGCATCGCCATCAGATACTCGGCACGCGCTGAATTGTCCGCGGAATAATTGCACACATACACATCCAGCGTCACCACACCGAATTCTGGCCACGTGTGCAGCGCCACATGGGACTCGGCGAGCAACAAGCAGCCCGTAACACCACCTGGCTGGACTCCCGCGTCGGGAAACCGGTGGAAGGCTTCTCCTACCACGGTCAGTCCCACCACCTGTACAGCTGCTCGCGCTTGTGCAGCCAGCCCCTGTGCATCACTGAGCAAGTCTGGCAGACAGGCACAGCCTTGCAGGTCAGCAAGCAGATGCAGTCCTTTCATGACATCAGGATTGGCAGACGACATGAGAAATCCGGTGAAGGAAAAACAGGTGAATGGTGGCACAAAATGAAGCGGCAGCGATAAGGCTGCGCTGCTCCAGTTGTTACTGCTCCGTGAGCATCCGTATGGCTTGTCACGCACAATGAAAAACGCCCGCTGGCACACAAGGCACAAGCGGGCGCTTGATCCGAACAGACCGGGATTCAGGTCGACTCGGGTTCCATCTTGATTGCACCGCACGGGCACTCTTCAACGCAGACACCACAACCCTTGCAGTATTCGTAGTTGAACTCGAACTTCTTGCCAGGGCCAAGCTTGATTACGGCGTTGTCCGGGCATACACCGTAGCAGTTGTCGCATTCGAAGCAGTTGCCGCAAGACAGGCAGCGGCGCGCTTCGAACAGGGCATTGCCTTCGTCCAGCCCGCCTTGTACTTCATCGAAGGTGCTCTGACGACGGATGATATCCAGCATCGGACGTACCGTCTTGTCAGCATCAGTGTAGTACCAGGGATTGAGCTTTTCATAGTTGGCCAGCTCGGCCTTGGGTTCGACTTCATAGGTCGTGCCACGCAACCAGGCATCGATATGACGTGCAGCATGCTTGCCGTGCCCCACGCCAACCGTGACGGTACGATCCGACGGGACCATATCGCCACCGGCAAAGATGCCGGCATAGCCTGTCATCATGTGCTCATCCACCTTGACCACACCGTCTTCAAAGGTGAGATCAGGCACCCCGTTGAGCAGGCCCAGATCAACGTCCTGACCCAAAGCCAGAATCACCGAATCTGCTTCCAGTGTGTCGAATTCGCCAGTCGGTACGGGCTTGCCGTTTTCGTCCAGCTCCATCTTCTCGACCTGGATCGCACCACCGTCTCCCACTTGCTTGATGGTGGACAACCAGCGCATCAGCACCCCTTCCTGCAGCGCTTCTTCAACTTCGAAGTCGTGTGCAGGCATTTTCTCGCGGGTACGGCGGTACACGATGATGGCTTCTTCGGCGCCGAGACGCTTGGCAGTACGGGCCACGTCGATGGCGGTGTTGCCACCCCCATAAACGACGACGCGACGGCCCAGCATTGGCTTGTCTTCGCCTTCCATGCTGCGCAGCACGGAGACGGCATCAAGGATCTTGGCCGATTCCGCCGCCGGAATGGCGGTCCGTTTGGCAAGGTGAGCGCCCACGGCGAGGAAGGCAGCGTCGAACTTTTCTTCCTTCATCGTCACGAGGATGTCGTCAACCTTGGTGTTCAGCCGCAGTTCAACCCCCATGTCAAGGATGCGCTGGATTTCGGCGTCAAGCACCTCGCGCGGCAGACGGTATTTCGGAATCCCGAAACGCATCATGCCACCTGCAAGCGGGCCGGCTTCGAAGATTACGACCTGATGCCCCATACGGCGCAACTGGTATGCCGCGGACAGACCCGAAGGACCCGCACCGACCACCAGCACGCGCTTGCCACTTTCCTGAGCCGGCTTGTCGAACTTCCAGCCCAACTGGATGGCTTCGTCACCGAGGAAACGTTCCACCGAGTTGATCCCCACGGCAGAATCGAGCTTGCCGCGGTTACACGCTGCTTCGCAGGGGTGATAGCAGACCCGACCCATCACCGCAGGCATGGGATTGTCCTGGGTCAGATGCCGCCAGGCTGTTTCATAATCGCCACTTTCGGCGTGGTAGAGCCAGCCTTGGGTGTCTTCACCAGCCGGACAGGCGTTGTTGCACGGGGACAGCCGCTTGACGTAGACCGGGCGGAAAGTCCGCCAGGTGCCCGTCTTGTTGGCCAGCGAACTGCCTACATTGAGGGTAATCGCAAAAGGTTTGTTCATTGTTCAGAGCTCCGTTGTCCGCCTCATTCGTGCTCGGCGCCGTAGTAGCCGACAGTTGCCTTGTCGTCACCAAGCAGTCCGAACTTGCGGATGTTCTGATCAGCCATGTGCTGGAAGCGTTCGATTTCGTCCAGACGCGGTTTCTTGCCGAAGAGGTGAGCAAAGCGGCGTTGCAGACGCAGATACTCTTCCACCGGCTGTTTCTGACGGATCTTCGACACGTTGGTCACTTCTCCGTACTCAGCCTCGAATACCGGGAACAAACCGGTCTCCTTGGCCAGACGTGCAAGTTTGATCGTGTCATGCGAGGCCGAACCCCAACCCAGCGGGCAGGGAACGAAGATGTGGATGTAGCGCGCACCACGCATGCTCATGGCCTTCTTGACCTTGTATTCGAGGTCACGCAGGTCAGACACGGAAGCAGTCGCCACGTAGGGAATGCCGTGCGCCATGGCAATCAGCGGTACGTTCTTGCCTTGCCCCCATTCGTTACCCGGATGCTCGCCCACCGGCATGGTGGTCGCGGTACGGGCCGCTGGCGGGGTGGCAGACGAACGCTGCACGCCGGTATTCATGTAGGCCTGGTTGTCGTAGCAGATGTAGAGCACATCATCGTTACGCTCGAACATGCCGGAGAGGCAGCCAAAGCCGATGTCGGTGGTACCCCCATCACCACCCTGGGCGATCACGCGGGTTTCCGGCAGGGCCTTGCCAGCCTTCAATGCCTTGACCTTGTTGGCTGCAGCCACCCCGGTAGCCACCGCCGCGGCATTGCCGAACAGCGAATGGATCCAGGGAATTTGCCAGGAGGTTTCCGGATACGGCGTGGAGAACACTTCCAGACAACCCGTGGCGTTCACCGCGACGAGCTGGTTGTTGGTGGCCCGCATCGCGGCATCGATGGCATAACGTGCGCCGAGTGCTTCACCGCATCCCTGACACGCACGGTGGCCGGAGTTGAGCGAATTGGTCCGCTCGATATCCGACTGCACCGAACGTTGCTCGGGCGGCAACAGACGGTTACCGACAGTAAAGGTGCCGGTCTGGTAGAACTTGATTTCCTGATGTCCCATGTTTGCGCCCCTCAGCCCACGTTCGACTTGGCTTGACCCAGGTCGCGCAGGATGTTTTCAGCAATCGGGCCGGAACGACGCGTGGTACGTTCGCGATCCAGTTCCTTGTTGACGATGCTCCATTCCAGATCGAGGAAATGCAAAGCCTCAAGCTGGTCGTGCATGGCCAGACGGAAGACGCGGTGCAGCGAAGAACGGGTGATGTTGCGTCCGCCCAGACCGGCCACCACGGTATAGATACGCTTGTCGAGGCCATCGAGCGCCATGCGCACGTCGGTGGCAACGATGCCGCCGATGCCGACCGCCAGACTCTTTTCCAGCACGATGATGCGCTTGGCATGAGACAGGGAGCGGCGGATCGCCGAGACCGGGAAAGGACGGAAGGAATTGATCCCGAGCACGCCGATGGAAATCCCATCGGCACGCATCTCGTCAATGGTGTCCTTGATCGTACCGAGCACGGAACCGAGCGCAATGACCACGGTTTCAGCATCCTCGAGCATGTAGGGACGCACCAGACCACCGGAGTCGCGACCAAAGATTTCCTTGAACTGTGCCGAGATTTTCGGGATCAATTCAAGCGCTTGCATCTGTTTGGCATGCGCAAGGTAGCGTACTTCGGAGAAGGCCTCCGGGCCAACCATCGCACCGATCGACACCGGCGCGGCCGGGTCAAGGATCTGGCGCGGCGAATACGGAGGCAGGAAAGCATCCACTTGTTCCTGCGTCGGCATATCGACGCGCTCGTAGGCGTGGGTCAGGATGAAACCATCCATACAGACCATCACCGGCAAGGAAAGCTCTTCTGCCAGCTTGAATGCCTGGATATGCAGATCCGCGGCTTCCTGATTGGTCTCGGCAAAGATCTGGATCCAGCCACAGTCGCGCTGGCTCATCGAGTCGGAGTGATCGTTCCAGATGTTGATCGGCGCACCGATGGCACGATTGGCCACCGTCATGACGATCGGCAGCCCCAGGCCGGAAGCGTTGTATACCGCTTCGACCATGAACAGCAAACCTTGTGAAGCGGTCGCGGTATAAGTACGTGCTCCCGCAGCCGAAGAACCGATCGCGACCGACATGGCCGCAAATTCGGACTCAACGTTGATGTATTCGCAATCCTTGATATCGCCCTTTTTGACCATCTCGCCAAGCCCTTCGACGATATGGGTTTGCGGGGAGATCGGGTAAGCACAGATTACTTCCGGGCGCGACAGCGCCACGGCTTCCGCTACGGCGTGCGAACCTTCGCATTGCTTAAGCATGTGCAGCCTCCATACGTGCCTTGGCGATGTTGTAAGCCTCGGTCGCCGCAGCAATATTGCCTTCGGCCACCTTGCCGGAGAATTTGTCACGAATCGCGGCCGCCACGGAATCCAGCGAAATCAAGCCGGAAACTGCCGCAAAGGCGCCAAGCATCGGTACGTTTGGCGCATTACGGCCAACGTGCTTGAGACTCAGATCCGTCGCCGACACCGTAATGACACGCTCCGCACGGAAACGCTGTGCGAACTCAGCCAAGCCCATTTCTTCGAGCGTGTGATTGGTGTTAAGCACCACGTAACCATTTTCAGACAGGCCGGCGAAGACGTCGATCTGGGCAAGCAAGGTGGCGTCCTGAATGATCAGGGCATCCGGTTCCATAACCGGCTCGCGAAGCCGGATTTCCTTGTCTGCGATACGACAGAAAGCCACAACCGGCGCCCCTGTCCGTTCCGAACCGAAGCTCGGAAATGCCTGTGCATGACGGCCTTCAAGAAAGGCAGCAATCGAGAGCATTTCTGCACCCGTCACGACCCCCTGACCTCCACGCCCGTGAATTCTCACCTGGAACATCAATCATCTCCCTGATGCGAGACTAACTGCGGTATACGGAGACAAGCTGCGCACGACAAAGTACGGCCAGTCTCCTGCTGGTCGCCAAGGCCACAACAAACAAAACCCACCAAGGCGATGTACGGAAACTATTGCATGTCAGCTGTTTTCTCTATGCGCCACATCAAGTTTTTGGGATTACCTACGCCAAAAAAATGGGTATATGCCGATACCTCACCGTATGTCGTTGGTCATACCTGCTCATCAGGCAGAGCGGATGTCTTTGCAGAAAACCCTCGGGCAGGAAGAGGCTGAAAATGTCGTCACATGAACCTGTCCGCCTGGCATCAATCCGCTGCAAACCTTGACGGATCCTGTCCCCAGAAAAACAAAACCCGCCCGCATCCGGAAGGATGCGGGCGGGTTGCTTGGATCAAGCTGGCGGGTTACTTCAACTCGTTATACAGCAAATTGAGAATCTGCTTGGCCGAGGCTGCCGGCGCAGCAGCGCCTTCCTTGTTGAGCAGGCTCACAACGGTCTTCTGAGCATCTCCACCAACCACGACACGGAACTGATCCGTACCGGAATCCTTCTTGCTGCGCCAGAACGCCAGACTGGAGAACCAGCCATTTTCTTCCTTCTGCGTCAGCGGATCTTTCGTCACGACATACCGGACGAAATAAATGCCCTTGGCACGATCCCGATCTTCCACCACGACGCCAACACGATCCAGCGCCAGACCAACCTGACGCCAGCCTCGATCCATCGGATCATTCGTCGTCAGTTGCAGCGAGCCATCTGCGGCATTCGACAAACTCGCCCGGTCTGCCTGCGGTTTCAGACTGTCCGCGACCTGCTGCTTGGCGACAGTTTCTTCAGCGCCCAGACTGACCATCAAGCGCTGAAGCATTTCGCCTTCGAGATTCACATCCGTAGGACGCGGCTCCCAGTGCGTACCATCCTGGCTGCCACCGTTACGCACCTCGACCATGCCACGATGGGTGATATAGATTTCGAGCATCCCGGGCTTGGACGATTTTTCTACCCGCAGCCGGAATTTGTCGCGCTCATCCGTGCTGTAGTACGTCCCCATGGCCTTGCTCAAAAGACTCTGGATCGGATCGCCCTTGATCTTGGCACGATTCGAGGCCCATTCGGTTTCCTGGACGCCCACTTTGGGGTCATCCGTCACCAGCACAAGCCCGTAGTTCTTCCAGAAGTCGCGCAACTTGGGCCACAGCGTTTCAGTATCCCCTTGCAGGGCCAACCAGCGCTGCCCGCCGACACGTTCAATACGCAGTTTGTCAGACTGGACCAGCGGCGTAGCAGCAACCGCCGATGCAGCCGCAGCCGGTTGCCGATCTGCGGCATAGCCGGAATAGGTTGCCGAGGCACGCGGATTGCCATCAGGCACCACATAGCGATCATCGCGCGCTGGCGTAATCAGATCGGGCGGCACAGCCAGTCCTGATTTTTTGCTCGTCGTATCAACACCAGGGGTGGTGTAGTCGACAGCAGACTTTTCGTTCTTCGATCCACCACATGCAGCCAACAGCAGCACAAGAACGGATCCAGCCAATACGGCACGGGAAGATGAACGCATCAATAACCTCTCAGGACAGGATGTCAGCAGCGCGCATCGCAGCGCGCACACGCTCGTGAAAAACTTCGGACAGGGGCGTCAACGGCAGACGGATAACGCCTTCCATCAAACCCATCTGCTGGGCGGCCCATTTCACCGGAATCGGGTTCGCCTCAACGAACAGATCCCGGTTGAGCAGAAAAAGTTTCCGGTTGATCGCCGTCGCCTGCTTCAGGTCGCCAGCACGTGCCGCCACGCACAGCTCATGCATCAGGCGCGGCGCCAGATTGGCACTTACTGAAATCACCCCATGCCCGCCCAGCAGCATGAACGCCATGGCGGTCATGTCGTCTCCGCTGTACAAGGCAAAGTCAGCTGGCGCACGCATGGCCAGATCGGTGACGCGTTCGATATTGCCCGTCGCGTCCTTGATCCCGATGATGCCATCGACCTGCGCCAGACGGAGCACGGTGTCATTGGCAAGATCCGCCACGGTCCGCCCCGGCACGTTGTACAGGATGACCGGCAGGTCAACCGCTTCGGCAATGCTGCGGAAATGGCGATACAAACCTTCCTGAGTCGGTTTGTTGTAATAAGGAACTACGGAGAGCGCGGCCTGGGCACCAACGCTTTTGGCAAAGCGCGTCAGGGCAATCGCTTCTGCGGTGGAATTGGCGCCCGTCCCGGCGATGATCGGCAGACGGCCTGCGGCATGTTCGACAGCGATCTTGATCAGCTCGCAGTGCTCATCCACCGTGACGGTGGGAGATTCGCCCGTGGTGCCGACGATCACCAGACCGTCAGAACCTTCACGTGCGTGAAAATCGATAAGCGCCCGAAAACGCGCCAGATCAAGTTGCCCATCTGCCGTCATGGGCGTCAGCAGGGCGACAAGGGAACCAGTGATCATGGTAAGCCGAGACACAGTGGGAAAGCGCCGATTGTACCCGAAGCCTGCCACCGGGCGCTGCGCTTTACACCGGACAACAAGCTGACACAAAACAACAAACTACTTTCAGATATCCGCCAGGGCCCGCACATGGGCCAGCACACTGCGCCCCAGCGCAGGCAGGCAATAGCCGCCTTCGAGCATCGACACCAGGCGCCCACCACAATGTGCGTCAGCCCACTGTCGCAAGGCCTTGCTGATCCAGGCGAAATCCGCATCGACCAGTCCCATCGAGGCCATATCGTCCTCGTAGTGCGCATCAAACCCTGCCGAGATGAACAGCATCTGCGGCTGATGCTGTTCCAGCGCAGGCAACCAGACATCACTCAGCAAGTCGCGAATCTTGTCGCCACGCGTCCCGGCGGGAAAGGCCGAATTGAGCAGATTCGGCGCAGTCACCCTGGTGCCGCAATACGGATAGAGCGGATGCTGGAAGAAGCTGAGCATCTGCACACGCGGGTCGGCCACAAAGATGTTCTCCGTGCCATTGCCATGATGCACGTCGAAATCGATGATGCTGACGCGTTCCAGCCCGCACACTTCGAGCGCATGACGTATTGCCACAGCCACGTTGTTGAAGAAACAGAAACCCATCGCACGCAAACGTTCGGCGTGATGGCCCGGAGGGCGCACTGCACAGAAAGCGTTGTGCGCCTTGCCGGCAAGCACCAGCTCGGTTGCCATCACGCCAGCGCCTGCCGCGCGCAAGGCCGCTTTGAGGGTTTGCGGGGTCATTGCCGTATCGGGGTCGAGATGGCGCAGCCCCTGCTCGGGCGATATCTCGAACAGCTCATCGACATAGGCCGGGGAATGCGTGCGATACAGCTGTTCCAGCGTGGCTTGCGGCACGTCTTCACGCATGTCGAGCAGACCATCCAGCCCGGAACCCTTGATCTGGTCGAGGATTTCGGTGAGTCGATCCGGCGACTCGGGATGCATGGCGCCCATGCTGTGCAGCCAGCAATCGGGATGAAAAATGAAGGCGGTTCCGCTCATCAGGCTCTCCTTTGGGCGCATCTTTTTTGTCTGCCCGCCGATACATGCCGGCAAGCTTCTTGTCTGCCGTAAACTACTGCCAAAGTCCGGGGCTTGCCAGCCAGTCTTACCCGAACGTCTCTCAAGGATCGCTCCCATGCCTGAAACACCGAATGCCACCACCCGGGCGATCCTCGCCCAACTGGGTGAAGTCCTGCTCGGCAAGCCGCAAGCCTTGCGCCTGGCACTGGCCTGCCTGCTTGCCCGCGGCCATCTGCTGATTGAAGACCAGCCCGGTGTGGGCAAGACCACACTGGCGCACGCGCTGGCGGTCACGCTGGGCCTGGGTTTCCAGCGCGTGCAATTCACCAGCGATCTGCTCCCGGCAGACCTGATCGGCGTAACGATCTTTGATGCCGCCAAGCAAGGCTTCAGCTTTCACGCCGGCCCCTTGTTCTCGCAGGTGCTGCTGGCGGATGAGATCAACCGCACCACACCCAAAACCCAGAGTGCATTGCTCGAAGCCATGGAAGAGCGCCAGGTCAGCGTGGACGGCAAGACCTATCCGCTGCCCGAACCTTTCTTCGTCATCGCCACCCAGAATCCCTCCCAACAGATCGGCACCTTCCCGCTTCCCGAATCGCAGCTGGATCGCTTCCTGATGCGCCTGTCACTCGGTTTGCCGGATGCTGCCGCCGAACGCGAACTGCTCAGCGGACGCGACCGGCGTGAAATTCTCGCCAGCCAGCCGGCCTGCATCACCAGCACCGAGTTGCAACGCCTGCAAACCCAGGCCAGCGCGATCCATGTTGGCGAACGCATCCTGGATTACGTGCAGGCGCTGCTGGCGAAAAGCCGCAGCCTGCCCGAGATCAGCCAGGGGCTGAGCCCGCGTGCAGGGTTGGCAATCCTGGCTGCAGCACGCGCCTGGGCACTGATCGACGGGCACGACCATGTGCGGCCGGAAGACGTGCAGGCGGTCCTGCCCTGCGTGGCTGGCCATCGCCTCAATGCGGCCGAGACCCGCCTGGGCGGCGCCGCGCTGGTGCGCCAGTTGATCGAGTCAGTGCCGCTGCCGTGATGCGCGCCAGACTGCGCCAGCGCTGGCGGCGCTGGGCCATCCGCGCACCTGTGCCCGAAACGCAGCCGATCACGCTGCGGCAAGCGCGCGTATATGTCTTGCCGACGCCGACCGGCCTGGCCGTGCTGGCTACCTTGCTGCTGATGTTCATTGCAGCAATCAACTACAACCTCTCACTGGGTTACGCACTGACCTTCTTCCTCGCCAGCATCGGGGTGGTGCACATCCTGCACAGCTGGCGCACCCTGACCCGTCTGCAGATCAGTCTGCAGCCCAGTGGCGAGGTCTTTGCCGGCAGCATGGGGACTTGGCAGATCACGCTGACCAATGCCCAGGCCCTCCAGCGCCCGGCGCTTTGCGTGCGGGATGCGGTTGGACTTGAACTCATACGTACCGACCTTGCCCCCAACGCCAGCATCAGTCTGCACATCGGCCTGCCCTGCCCGCAACGTGGCATTCAACAGCCCGGCCAGCTCTGCATTGAAACGCGCCAGCCGCTGGGGTGGATCCGGGCCTGGAGCTACATCGAGCCCGACGCACCGCACCTCGCCTTCCCGACCCCGGCTGGCACCCAGCCTTTGCCACTGCAGGCCGCGGGCCTGACCGAAGGTGGCACGGGGCTCATTGCCGGACAAGACGATTTTGCCGGCCTGCGTGGTTTTCATCCTGGCGATTCGCTACGCCATGTTGCCTGGAAACAGCTCGCGCGCGGCCAGGGCATGCTCACAAAAATCTTTGCCGGCAGCCAGACCCCCGCCTGCGTGCTGGATTGGCACGATCTCCCCCACGCCATGCCAGCGGAATCACGACTGAGCCAGCTCTGCCAATGGGTCCTCGCGGCGCGCCAAGCCGGCGTGCGCACGACGCTGATCCTGCCGGATGGCACCATCGGGCCCGGCCAGGACGCCATCCACCACCAGACCTGCCTGACCCGACTGGCCCTGTTCGGCAAGGGGGCCGCGCATGGCTGAGCCACATCGCAGCCCGCCCCTGCCCCGTGCCGCAGGATATTTCCTGCTGGTCACCGCCGCACTGGGGCTCGCGCCTTTCCTGCCTTATCTGCCGACAGGCATGAGCATCCTGGCCGCGCTGCTCCTGCTCTGGCACGGCTGGCTGGTACACCAGGAAGCGGCCAGCCCCAGCCGTATCACATTGCTGCTGATCGCCGCCCTGGGTGTTGTGCTCACCCTCAACGAATATCACATGCTGTTTGGCAAGCAGGCCGGGCTGAGCCTGCTCGCCATGCTGCTGCCACTCAAGCTGCTGGAAACACGCCGTCGCCGCGATGCGCGCGCAGCACTCTTGCTGTGTTGCTTTCTGCTCAGCGGCCAGTTTCTCAATGCCCAAAGCATGGCGGTCGCAGTCTGCGTACTACTCTGTGCCACGGCCATCATTGCCACCAGCGCCAAACTGGAGCAACCCGGACTGACGCTGCGCAGCGCACTGGACACCGCCCTGCGTCTGCTGGGTGGCGCCGTGCCCCTGATGCTGGTGCTGTTCATCCTGTTCCCGCGCATCGACGGCCCCTTGTGGGGCATGCCGCTGGATGCGTACGCTGGCACCGGTTTATCAGACGCCATGCAGCCAGGCTCGATCTCGAATCTCATCCCGTCTGGCGAAATCGCATTCCGTGCCGAATTTGAGGGCACCTTGCCTCCGCCCGCCCAGCGCTACTGGCGCGGTCCGGTACTGACCGAGTTTGATGGCCGCACCTGGAAGATCCGCGAGGGCGGACGCCGCCGCCAGCCCGACTACCTCCCGCAAGGCCCGGCCTATCACTACACGCTCACCCTGGAAGCACACAACCGCAACTGGCTGCTGGCCATGGACTATCCCGGAGCCGACGCCCCGGATGCCTTGTATGGCGACGATCTGGTGCTGTTCGCGCGTCGCCCGGTACGCAGCCGGATCCGCACCACCCTCAGCGCCTATCCCGCAACAGCGGTCGGTATGCAAGAGCGGGCCAGCACCCTGCGCGCAGCCCTGCGCCTGCCGCCAGCCAGCAATCCCCGCAGCGTGGCGCTGGGCGCGGCACTGCAGGCCCGTCATGCCGACCCGGCCGCACGCGTGGCGGCAGCCATCGATTTCATGCGCAACGCCCATCTGGCCTACACACTCTATCCGCCGCTTCTGGGGCAGGACAGTGCCGACGAATTCCTGTTCGACAGCAAACGCGGCTTCTGCGAACACTTCGCCAGCAGCTTCGCCATCCTGATGCGTGCCGCGGGTGTGCCGGCTCGCGTGGTCACGGGTTATCAGGGCGGTGAGCTCAATCCCCTAGATGGCACGCTGGTCATCCGCCAGTCCGATGCGCATGCCTGGACCGAAGTGTGGCTGGCCGGGCGTGGCTGGATGCGCGTCGATCCGACTGCCGCCAGTGCACCGCGCCGCATCGACGACGGCCTGGCCAGTGCCCTGCCCAGCAACGAGCAGCTTCCCCTGATGCTGCGTCAGGATGTTGAATGGTTACGCAATTTGCGTTTCCGCTGGGAAGCCCTCAACAATGGCTGGAACCAATGGGTGATCGGCTACAACGCGCGGCGCCAGCTCGAACTGATGCGCTCGCTCGGCCTGCCGGATGCCGACTGGCATCAGCTCGCCGGCCTGCTCGCGGCCTGTGCCGGCGCGTGGCTCGCCTGGCTGGCGATCCGCCTGTGGCCACGCCGCGCCCGCCTTGATGCGCTGGATCGTTGCTGGCAGCGCGCCTGCCGCAAGCTCGCCCGCCGTGGCCTCCGGCGCCAAACCTGGGAAACGCCGAAGGATTTTGCCGAGCGTGCCGCCTGCGCCCTGCCCCAGCATGCCGACGCCATCACGGCGATAGCCGAGGCCTACACCACGCTGCGATATGGCCCGACTGCACAAGACCATGCACGAAAACTGGCAGCGCTGGAAGCTGCCGTGCAACAATTCCGGCCATGAAGACAATTGCCCACCTGCTCGCGTTGCTCGCGCCCTTGTTACTTTCCTTGCCAACGCATGCAGGCGACTTCAGCCAGCGTGATGACGTACAGGCGTTCATCCACGATCTGGCCCAACGCCAGAATTTCAATGCGGACGAATTGCAGGCGGCCTTCAACGACGCGCAGGAGCTTCCCAAGGTCATCGAGCTGATCCGCCCACCGACCAATCCCGGCGTGCGCAGCTGGCAACGCTATCGCCCACGCTTCATCAACAACCAGCGCATCTCGGCGGGGGTGCAGTTCTGGCGTGACAACGCGGATGCGCTGGCCGCCGCCGAAGCGCAGACCGGGGTGCCCGCGGAAATCATCGTCGGCATCATCGGGGTAGAAACCGTGTATGGCCGCAACATGGGCAACTTCAGCACGCTCTCCGCACTCACCACGCTGGCGTTCGACTACCCGCCACGCGCGCCACTCTTCCGCCGCGAGCTCGAAGCCTTGTTCCTGCTTGCCCGCGAGCAGGGCCGCGATGTGCGCGACTATCGCGGCTCTTACGCGGGCGCACTTGGTCAGCCGCAGTTCTTGCCCAGCAGCATCCGCAACTTCGCCGTCGATGGCGATCAGGACGGGCGCATCGATCTGCGTGACAACGCTACCGATGCGATCTTCAGCGTCGGCAATTACCTCGCCATTCACGGCTGGCAACGCGGCGGGCGTATCGTCTTGCCGGCACAGGTGGAAGATGAAGCGCAGGCCAGGCTGTTGGTCGACGCCGGCATCCTGCCCGCCGTGAATGGCCAGATGCTGCGCCAGGCAGGCGTGCGCAGTGACCTGCCGGAACAATCCCCGGAACTCGTCACCCTGGTGGATATGGTCAGCCCGGGGTTTCCGACCGAGTACTGGCTGGGCTTCCAGAATTTCTACGTGATCACGCGCTACAACCACAGCAGCTTCTACGCCATGTCCGTCCATGATCTGGGTCGGGCCGTAAAGCTGGAGTTCGACGCGCGACGCGATCTGGCACAGCTCAACCAAGCCCCAAAGCGTCGTGTGTCTTCGGCCAGACCGCGACGCTGATCCGGGTGCGTTCCAGCGCCCGATCAGGAATCACGGCGGTGGGGTTCTCAAGCGCGGCTGGCGGAAACCACGCCTTTCACTTCGCCGATCTGCTGGATCACGCGTTGTACCGGCTCGGTGCCAGAGACTTCTATCGTGAAACGCATGAAGGCACGACCGGATTTCGAGACGGTATTCACGCCGATCACGTTGATCTTGTCGCGCGTGAACACATCCGAAACATCCCGCAACAGCCCCGGACGATCATGGGCTTCGAGCGAGATATCGACCGGATAGACATCGGCATGGGCTTTGGTTGCTGCAGACGAGCTTCCCCAGGTGGCCGCAACGATCCGCTCCGGATGGTGCCGCGCGATGTTCTGGAAACTGCTGCAATCCGTACGGTGGATCGAAACCCCGCGCCCACGCGTGACAAACCCCTGGATCGGATCCGGAGGCACTGGTTTGCAGCAGCGGGCAAGCTGGGTCAGCAAACGCCCGACGCCAACAACCAGCACCTTGTCCTCCGAGCTGGGCTTCTTGCTCTCGCGGATGATCAGTTCGGGTTCGACGACCGGTGGCGCTTCCGGCAGCACCGCATTGTGGATCTGACGCCCGCTGATGTCGCCACGCCCGACGGCGAGGTAGAAACTCTGGGGATCTTTGAACCCGAGACGACTGGCCAGATCATCCTGATTGGCCTGGGTCATCCCGCCACGCTGCAATTCCTTGGTGACGATGGCACGCCCCTGCACCATCGTCTCGTCTTCATCCTGCTGCACGAACCAGCGCCGTACCTTGGCACGCGCATTTGAGGTCACCAGATAGCCCAGCTGGGGATTGAGCCAGTCCCGGGACGGGCCGCCCTGCTTGGCAACGACAATTTCCACCTTCTGCCCGCTCTTCAAGGGCGTATCCAGTGGCACCATCTGCCCGTCAACACGCGCACCGCGGCAGCGATGCCCGATATCGGTGTGCAGACGATAGGCGAAGTCGATCGGCGTGGCTCCCGCGGCCAGATCGATCACGCGCCCTTGCGGCGTCACCACATAGACCGTGTCATCCAGGGCAGCTGCCTTGGTGTGTTCTTCCCACACGGCACCGTCGGTGACTTCATCACGCCAGGACAACAACTGGCGCAGCAGAGAAATCTTTTCGTCATAGTCCGAACCGCCATCCTTGGCGCCTTCCTTGTAGCGCCAGTGGGCAGCGACCCCCATCTCGGCATGGCGATGCATGTCGTTGGTACGGATCTGCACTTCCATCGCACGGCCATCGGCAGTGCGCACGGCCGTATGCAGGGACTGGTAGTTGTTGCCCTTGGGCTTGCGGATGTAATCGTCGAACTCTTGCTCTATCGGCTCCCACAGCTCATGCACCAGGCCCAGCACGGCGTAGCAATCCTGCTCCTTGTCGACGAGCACACGCAGGGCACGCACGTCATAGACCTGATCGAAGTCGACGTTCTTCTTGCGCATCTTGTTCCAGATGCTGAAGATGTGTTTGGGCCGGCCATAGACTTCGGCCTTCACACCGATGGCGGCCACATCATGCTTGAGGCGTTCGATGGAAGCGGCAATGAAGGCCTCGCGTTCGACGCGACGCTCGTCGAGCTGCTTGGCAATCTTCTTGTAAGTCTCGGGTTCGAGGAAGCGGAAAGCCAGATCCTCCAGTTCCCACTTGAGCTGCCATACCCCGAGACGATTGGCCAGGGGCGCGTAGAGATCCATGCTCTCGCGCGCAATATCGAGATTGGTACACTCCTTGTGCAGCGTGAAATGGCGCAGGGTCTGGACCCGTGATGCCAGGCGCAGCAGCACCACACGGATATCCTCGGCCAGGGCCAGCACCATCTTGCGCAACACTTCGGTCTGCGCGCGCAGATCCGCTGGCGTACCCGTTTCCGTACGCGAAGTGATCTGCAGACGATTGAGCCGACGCAAGCCTTCGGCCAGCTTGCCGGTCAGCGGCCCGAAATCCTCTTCGATACGCTCTTGTGCCTTGGCATCGAACTCATGCACGGCAAACAGCAAGGCCGCGACCCGTGCATCCAGATCCAGCCGTAACGAGACAGCGATCAACGCCATGCCCAAAGCATGTTCCCAGACGCCTTCTCCACTGGAGAGCTGACGCTCGCCGTAGCAAGCCCGGGCCCATTCGACCGCGCGCGCCAGCACCTCGCGAGCAGCGGGTGGCAGGCCATCGGCCAGGACTTCGTCAAAGGGAGTTTCGCCGTCGGTATTGGCGACAGAGTGCTGAACGGAAACCATGCCCGGATTATCCCACACCCAGCCCCACCTTCTCGATACCCTATGGGGAAACCCTGAGGACAGCCCCCATGTTCGCCCGCCTTCTCAAACCGTTTTTCCACCGCAAGCCACGTGCTGCAGCGGTCTCAAACACACAGTGGACGGCCGTGGAAACCCGCCTGCCCTGCCTGGACCATCTGGATGAGCGGGAACGCCAGGATCTGCGCGAAATGGCCATGATGTTTCTTGACCAAAAAGTCTTCAGTGGCGCAGCAGATTTCGAACCGGACAACTTCGCCCGCCTTTCGATTGCCTTGCAGGCCTGCCTCCCGGTCCTCAAGCTGGGGCTGGAAGCCTATGCGGGCTGGCACGGCATCATCGTTTATCCGGGCGACTTCGTGATCCCGCGCCGCGAGGTCGACGCCAACGGTCTGCTTCATGAATACACCGAGGATGCGC